>CAYYXC010000008.1:11254-24507 GCA_964475505.1 uncultured Chitinophaga sp. | reverse complement strand
CGCGGGCATTATCACCCAGATACAGATAATCATATTGGGGCAAACGGTCAACCAGCGACCGTAGCACAGTCAATCCCCCATAACCGGAATCAAAAACACCAATAGGCCCCTTCGTTTGCATGATTCAAAAGTAATCCAATAAAAAAAGCCCCCCATGAATGGGGGGCTTTTAAAATCGTATTCGAAATTAATTTTTACCTGCGGGTGCGGTTTTCGGAGCCATTTGCTGTTGTAATTGAGGGGGGATCTTGATACTCAACTCAGTCAGCACCGGAACCAGGAGATTGTCCTGCTCAGGAGCAACCAGCAATGATTCAGGAGAAAGCACATGCGTGTATCCTCTTTTCTTGGCAACAGCATCGATGGCCTTGCGGGCCTTCACGATGAAAGGCTCGAGGAATTCTTGCTGCTTAGATTGAAGCACTTGCTGGATAAGGGATTCGGCCTGTCCGAGTTCATCCTGGTAGGACTGCAATTCTTTACCGATAATATCACGAACACTTTTCGGCTTAGTGGAATCGGCATACTCTTGCAATTTCTTCTGGTATTCACCTTGAATGTAATTCAGACGAGGCATAACAGAATCCTTGACGAACTGCTGTCCAACAGTATCCAGGTTAACCTTGTCTGGAGCCAACTCAGGCATCAATCCGAGTACATCGTTCACTCGAACGTAGCCGATTTTGGTTTGCGCAATAACCTGTTGCATGCCGGCTCCAAAAAGAACCAGTGTCAGGATCAAAAGGGTTTTTTTCATGGTTTGTTTGTTTATCGTACTCCTAATTCTTTCAGTACATCCTCACTCTTGTCGAGTTTGGGGTCGGCAAATATAATGGTAATTCCCTCACTTTTATCGAAGACAAGCTCATAGCCACGGGTAACGGAAATCTTCTGGATGGCATTGAAAACCTTGTCTTGGATTGGCTTGATCAACTCTTGACGCTTCTTGAACAGATCGCCTTCAAAACCAAAACGTTTGCGTTGTAGGTCACGCACCTCTTTTTCGAGGTTATAGAGTTGATCCTCGCGCTTTTTACGTAACTCCTCTGTCAGCATCACTTGCTCTGCTTCATAATCACGATACATCTTGTCGAGCTTTTCTTGTTTAGTATCGATCTCTTTTTGCCAGTCTGCCGCGATCACATCCAACTGTTGTTGCGCCTCCTTATAAGAGGGCATTTTATCCAAGATGTAACGCGTATCAACAATAGCATATTTCTGTGCCAACAATGCACCGGCCCAGCAAAGGGTTAAGATGAGAAAAATGGATTTTTTCATACGGTTGAATTTTTATTCAGGTTCGAAGCCCAGCATGAAGGTAAATCGTGAAGCACCTTTAAGTCCGGTTTGACCAGGTTGCATACGATCCAAGCCAATACCATAGTCAAATCCAAGCAATCCGAACATGGGAAGGAAGAAACGCATACCGGCCCCCACACTGCGGCGAAGGCGGAAGGGATTGTAATCACGGTAATTAAACCAACCATTGGCTGCCTCAAAGAACGTCATCGCATAGATTGTACTGCTCGGGTTGGTGACCAGCGGGAAACGCATTTCCAATTGGTACTTGTTGAATATGGTAAAGAATTGACTGGCACTTTGCTGATCGGGATTGATGGTGGGGTCGGATGTCTGATACACCGGATAACCACGATGAGCCACAATGTCGAATCCAAGCAAACCAAAGTTGTTGGTAAGACCAGCATCACCCACCTGGAATCGCTCAAAGGGAGAGTAGTCGAGCGTACGATTATATCTACCCATGAAGCCATACTTAGCCGCCAACTTCAATACAAACTGCCGATTCTTTTCTGCACCCAGTGGTTTGCCGATGGGCACATACCACTCGGCTCCAAAACGCCACTTGTGGTATTCTGGATTACGGTATTTGTTGTTGGTAGTAGCGATGCTCTTATTGAATAATGAATACGGCGGGGTCAACTGCACACTGGTGGTGATGTTAGAACCGCTGGTGGGGAAGATCGGATTGAAAACAGAGGAACGTTGCAACGTAAACTTGAAGCTCACGTTATTGGACGTTCCATTCGTAAAGTCTTGATCGAAGATTGGATAGTTACGTAAAACATACTGCGTGTAATTGAATGTATACACCAGACTGAAATAGTCATCAGGCCATTTCAACTGCTTACCCAATGAAACTGAGAAACCGGTAGTGCGAAGGAAGTTGGTATCGGAGCGCGCCCGATCGATGGTACCGGTGAAAGGATCGAAGGCGTTGGAGAATTTACTGTTGTTGAAAGAGATCGTAAAGGAATTACGCTTTTTACCACCCAGCCAAGGCTCGGTGAAGGAGGCGTTGTAGGAGCGATAGGCGCGTCCGTTGGACTGCAAACGCACGCTCAATCGTTGTCCGTCTCCGGTTGGCAGCGGATCCCAGGCTGATTTCTTCCAGATGTTTCGGATCGAAAAATTATTGAATGTTACACCCAGCGTTCCGGTTAGTCCAATGCCCCCGCCCCATCCGGCTGAAAGCTCCAATTGGTCTGAACTCTTCTCTTCCAATTTCCAATTGATGTCTACGGTTCCATCCTCAGGGTTGGGCACCACACCCGGATTGATGGTCTCCTGATTGAAGAACTGCAGATTGCCCAACTCCCGTTGTGAACGGATCAAATCGGCCCGACTGAATAACTCGCCCGGAATGGTACGTAACTCACGGCGCACAACATAGTCTTTGGTCTTCTCGTTGCCCGCAATGGTTACATTTTTGATACGCGCCTGCGGACCTTCCATGATGCGGATCTCGTAATCGATGGTATCGTTGTACACAGCCATCTCAACGGGCTCAGCGCGGAAGAACAGGTATCCGTCATCCATGTAGTAGCTGCTGATATCACCGCCTTCTTGGGAGGCCTCTTTACCCAGCCGTTTATTGAGGGTAGCTGCATTGTATACATCACCCTTATTGATGCCAAGTAATACATTCAAGAGAGAATCACTGAATTTGGAATTACCCTTCCAGATGACATTGCCGAAATAATAACGACGTCCCTCATTCACTTTGATATCTACGTTGAGGTTGCCTTTTGCCGTCAGGTATTGAGTATCTGCAAGGATCTGTGCATCCCTAAAACCCATTTCATTGTAATAGTTCAGCAACCGCTCCTTATCCTCTTCGTATTTCTTGTCGTCAAACTTGGCACTGCTGAAAAGTTTAAATCGGAAATAAGGATCCAGCAACTCCTTGGTGCGGGAGGGAGAAAGAAATCCCCATTGCTTGACGTAGTCTTTAAATGCAACTGGTTCTGTTTTACCATAGGGACTACTTGATTCATCTGGAAGCAACGTGAACTTGGACATCTCTTTGGTCCCCTTGAGACGACGCTTCAATTTGAACACATCCACCCGTTCGTTTCCGAAAATGCGCACCTCGTTGATGCGTACTTTATTTCCCTTATCAACGATGATGGTTAATGCATTCGAGTTGATAAAGGTTGGATCGGGGGTTTCTTCGATACGAACGCTTACATTTCGAAAACCTTTTTCCCGAAAATGCTTGGTGATCTTCTCGGTGACTTCCCGACGAGTATTCTCAGAAATAACCGTTTGCTTGGTTAGGACCACTTTGGTGAGAATGTCTTCCTCTTCGGTTTTTCGGATGCCAACGAATTTGTAACTACCCAAACGAGGACGCTCCTGCACATAGATCTCAAACCATACTTTATCCCCCTCTACGCGCGTGGCATAGATCCGGATATTGGAAAACAACTTCTGACGCCAGAGATTATTGATCGCCTTGCCAAAGATCTCCGAACCCGGATGAATGAATTTATCGCCAGGTTGAAGATTGGCAATGGAATAAACAATAGAAGTGTCTGAGTACTGAATACCGGTAATCTCGATGCCTCCGATCGTATACTCCTTGACGATCTTGGCATTTGACCATTCGATCAATTTGGGGTCAACTGATGTGGGGGCAGACGTATCTCTTATCTCCTGGGCATCAACCCGAAGCACAGCCAAAAATCCAACCCAGAGGGCCAAGCTTACTATACGCATCATCCTGTTCGGCATCAAAACAAAGGGGAAAATTGCAAATGATTATCTGTCAGTTAGTTAGGTAGTTCTTCCCGAAGGAAGGAGGGCAAATTAACGGATATTCCTGAAAGTCTTTGTTAAATCGGCTACAAGCTTACCTGTTCGGAGGTTTTTCCGAACCGTCGTTCGCGTTGCTGATAATCGATCAGCGCCTCATACAGGTGTTGGCGGCGAAAATCGGGCCAAAGCGTTTCGGTAAAATAGAGTTCAGCATATGCCAGCTGATAGAGCAAAAAATTGCTGATCCGATGCTCACCGCTGGTGCGGATCATCAGTTCCGGATCCGGAAATGAGCGGGTGGACAAATGAGCAGAGATGGCGGCTGAATCAATGACGCCAATGGGCATCTCTCCGACCTGAACCTTGGCAGCCAATTGCTGAAACGCTTGGGTAATATCCCACCTGCCGCTATAACTCAACGCCATGATCAAATGCAAATGATCATTTCCGGCGGTCAGCTCCAAGGCCTCGGTAAGTTCCTGCTGCGCAGTTGTTGGCAACATCGAAAGATCACCGATCACATGCAAGCGGATTCCATTCTCTTTGAGTTGCTCGACTTCTTTTCGGATGGTATTGACCAAGAGCTCCATCAAACCACTGACCTCATCCTGAGGACGATCCCAATTCTCCGTCGAAAACGCATAAAGAGTCAGGTAGCGAATGCCCAGCTCTGCGCTGGCTTCGACAATGTCACGAACACTTTGAACACCGTGAAAATGACCGAAGAGGCGATCCTCTCCCCGCTCCTTAGCCCAACGACCATTACCATCCATGATGATGGCCACGTGCTGGGGCAGACACTGCCGGTCCACTTGTTCTTTCAGATCTTTCATAGTACCCTCCGGAGAGCGCACAAAAGTACCGAGCTAATTCTGAATTACGAGAAACTAATTGGCGGTGGGACAGCGATAGGTTTGCAGGTTGAAGCTCAAGTGCAGCATCGCAGTAATGAATCCATCTTTTTGAGCGCTGTTTCCACGTGCGCCTCCCGGCGTGCCGACCCGGGGACCAAGTTCATAGGAGCGATCACTCAACAAATAACCAATAGAGGGACTTCCATCCGCATTGGGCGGAAAAACAGCCGGATCAACATATGTTTTACTTACATCATCGAGGTAGTCGGTCTTTTATTCCTAATAATGTTCCGCCAAATGTTAGAGATATTAAATCCTTTAAAGAAAAAACTAAAGTTTGGTGTGTGGAAGTTCCTTCGGTCAGGATACAAGACGCTTCCCTGTCCCCCCGTTCCCAACGGACGTAAAAAGATCTTTTCTCCCTGCAAATAGGTGTATGGATCGTAACTAAAAACCCCGGCACCAACCGTGAAATAGGGCATGATGTTGTATTGGGCCAGCCCGGGAATTAAACGCGAAAGATCCAGATCGCCCTGTAAAGTCAACTCCCAAACAGCACTGTTAAAGCTCAGGTTCCGGCCCTTGGTTTTAGCATTGTATGTATCCGAATAGCCCAGCTGAGCAAAGGACAGGCCCAGGCGGGCGGCGATAAGATCATTGAGTTTCTTTCTGTAAAAAGCGGTTGCAGCAATTTTAGGACGATCATAGGTGGCGGTACCGACCAAATCACCAAAATAATGACCGGCACCAATACCTAAGCCAATTTCTCCCACTTGGTAGACCGACTGCTGTGCCTGAAGAGCGGAAAAGCCGAGAAAAAATGAGATAACTGATTGAAAAACAGATCTTAATATAAAACGCATAATAAATACTTGTCCTCCTGGTTGTACAGAACGGTAAAAGTACCCTTTTTCTTGTGAAGGCAGAGAAATAACCCTCATCTCTGGGAGGTCATTGAGTGCATCAACCCCTCTTGATAAATTAATTGACCGTGGGGCAACGATAGGTCTGCAAGTTGAAACTCAGGTGGAGCATGGCCGTCACGAATTGATCTTTCTGGCGGCTATTGCCTCGCTGGCGCCCGGGGATACCGACCCTGTCGCCCAATTCAAAAGATCGATCGCTCATCAAAAAGCCGAGCGAAGGGCTACCATCCGCATTTAGGGGGAAGGCGGCGGGATCTACATAGGTCTTGCTAACATCGTCGAGGTAATCGGTATTGGTAAAGCGGTGCAGGACTTCAAGACTTATGTTGATTCGATCACTGATCGCATACTTGATACCGCCCCCAAATGGAATACTAATTGCCGTGGTGCCGTAGGCTTTTCGATCAGGATACAAAGTACTGCCTTGTCCTTCAGTGCCAAGGGGACGCAAAAACACTTTCTCTCCTTGGAAATAAGCATAGGGATCATAGCTGAATAAACCTGCACCCAAGGTGATGTAGGGTGTGAAACTGTACTCAGGTTCCCCAGGCATGAATCGAAAAAAATTAAAATCGCCCTGCAAGGATATTTCCCAAACCCGGCTATTGAAGCTCAGGTTCCTACTGAACATGTATTTATTGTGCTGATTGAATATATCTGAATAGCCCAGCTGAGCAAAAGAAACACCCAAACGCCCGGCGATATAGTTACCAAAATTTTTCCGATAGAATGCGGTAGCAGCAATTTTCGGACGATTCAAATTGGAACGGGTATTCAAATCACCAAAATAATGACCGGCCCCGATGCCTACCCCAAATTCTCCAGCCTGCACAACTGCATCTTGTGCTTTTGCTGATGAAGTAAGTAGCAACAAAGGAATCATCCACCGAAAGAAAGCGCTCGAAGCTGTTTTCATGACTTGAAATTATCACTGACGCATTTAGAACGACGAAATTAGACGATTTCTTGTGTGGAGAGGTACTCGAAGCAGATGAATCAGTTCCTTTTGTCTAAACCCCAGTTCAATTTATTGCGCAAGGTTTGAAGCAAATTGTCTTCACTTAACCGCAACAACCCAAGATCGAATGTCTCTTTTCGCACAGCCAATTGAATATTCTTTGAAACGACCTCTCTTCTGGCATCCAACGAGCATATAACCTCATCAGAGCGGCTCTCGATCTCAAAGGAGATCACATTGGTATCAGGCACAACGATGGGACGCACATTCAAGTTGTGTGCTGCAATGGGCGTGATCACAAAACTCCTTGAGTCAGGAAAAACGATCGGTCCCTGACAACTCAAGGAATAACCAGTAGAGCCCGTAGGCGTTGCCACGATCAATCCATCAGCCCAATACGTGTTGAGGAATTCTCCATTTAAATAGGTGTGGATCTTGATCATCGATCCTTGATCTTTCTTATGAATAGTGAACTCATTCAATGCGTAGGGAACATCTCCAAATAATGGCTGACTCCCATCGAGGTGGAGCAACGAACGCCGATCCTCAACATAGGAGCGCTGCACCATGGCACGGATGGCACTCGGAATATCCTCTCGACCAATACTGGCGAGAAAACCCAAACGCCCGGCATTGATACCTACAATTACAATTCGCTTGTTTCGAATGAGCGAAAGCGTATCCAACAAGGTGCCGTCACCTCCAAAACTGATGAGGAATTCCACTTCCGCATTCAAGTCATCTGCATTGGAAAATTGTCCGTAATCAACAGGCAAACGTATAGCACCGGCCAATTGAGTAATAAAATCACGGAAGATCACAGGACGAATCCCCTGATTTTCCATCTCATCGAACAGCAATTGCCATTCGGCTTGCTGACTCGGGTCGTAAACCCGGCTGTATACGGCCGCCTGCATCATCAGAATGGATACTTCCGATGTAAAAATAGACCGTTTTCACCGAACCGGTTGACGGAATACTCGAAACGAAACAACAGGTCATAAAAAAGCAACAGGTCTAGTCCAACCCCACCTGAATACATAGGTGAATTGGCAAGTCGTCCCCCCATTGGCACATCGGGGTCATGTACATAACCGGCCTGAAGAAAAGACCTGCCCACGAGCCGAACCGGAATATTAGCGGGCTCTTTGCCCTTTTTGTAGGATACACGAATAGTATGCTTGATCAACTCCCTTGATAAAAACATACGAGTCAATCCGCCGACCAAACCATCCACTACATAATACTCATATCCTGAAACAAACTGATTTCCATATCCCAACATCCGCCGGTTGATAAAAGGTTGCTCGGAGGGTGATTTGATACCTGCATAAACACCCCAAGCCAACCCCCACCGATCATTGATCGGCCAATGCCACATGGCCTTCGCGTGCATTTCCCAAAGATTGATCGAAGACCCTATCCCTGACTTAGATAAATTCAATTGAGCAAGCCATCCTTTACGAGGATAAGGAACATGATCCACTCGCTGGTAATTCATAGTGTAGTAAAAGCGAGGAAAATGGATCCGAGTCAATCCGCGAGGATTATAGTTGGCATTACTACGCAGCACCGTATCGGCTACTCGCTCCGACATCCACTCCACGCCAAAGGTGTGACGAGTATTGATTCGGGGACGATGACGTAGCTCCCCAAAAACCATTGTCTGATTCCGAATAAATGCCTCCGGGTCGCGCAAAAAAACTTGTTTGTCATTGCGGGTCTCAACATTCACTTCCTTGTTTCTCCCCAAGGAGAATCCCACGCGCATCCCCCACTTCATCCGTTTGTCGATATAGGGATGCTCGTACGAAAAAGCTATCCGCTCGGTGTATCCACCCAACAGAGTGAGGATGGTGCGATCGCCTCGACCGGTTGTATTGTTCAAAAACAACTGTCCTCCGTAATTCACGCGTTTCAAACTGGCACGCTGCTCAATCAACCATTGATTGAGATTCCGATCTACCGGCTCCAAGAAGAAAGTTGGATAAATATTGAATCGCTCTTTGACTTTCACAAACAAGCGAACCCGATGGCCAATGAAAGAATCGGGTAAGACAGTTACCTGCTGAAACAAGGTTGTATTCATCAACACCCGCTTCGACTCCTCGAGCCAGCCAATGAGCTGAGACATAGAGCAACTGTCCCCCACCCGAAAAGGAAGTTCCCGTATGATGATTTGTGGCTTCGTTTGACGATTGCCCTCAATGCGTATAGTATCAATATGAAAAATAGAGGTGCTCGTATTGGGTTGAGCCATCGATACCAAGGAAAAGGATATTACCAGCAGAAAGGACAGGAGTGCAGGCCTCCCCACCGAAACAGGAGGACGAGCGATCCTATACATTCAGATAGGTCATGAGGTTGTCGTAATTACTCCGCAACTGATTGGTGTATAACTCCTCTCCGAAGAAACAAACGACATTGTATTCGTAGCGCTGAAAGGTGGCGACAATATCAGAGATCTCCGGTTTGTTCAACCGTATGGTTACCGACAATTGACCATTCTCCGGAAGCACACGAGTGTTCAATTGTGTGATTTGAGCATCGTGCGTCTCCACCAAGCGGCTCATTTCACTGAAAGCATATTGCCGCGGCTCCATCTCCAATACAACTAAACCACCCGGTTCCTCCAATCGAAGAAATGTAGCCAGTGCGCGGATCAGGTCCGCAGGTAACAAGGTTCCGATCAACTCACGCTCAGTGGTGACCACAGGAATGACAGTGAGTTGCTGCGCAGCCGCCACTTGTACAGCACTGAACAGGTGGTCATCATCTTTGACGGAAAGGGACTGCCAAAGAGCAGGCCATTGCTCCAATGTGGTTTGATCATCCTCTACCGCCAGCAAGGATTCTTCACTGATCAAGCCAACAAAAGCGGATCCATCAGAAATGGGCAGGTGCATCACCTGGTGATCAGCCATCACATTCAACGCCTGAAACACCGTATCGGTGGCATGCAGGAATGGAAGCGTCTGTGTGAGTAATTGACGACAGAGCATGAGTAGTAACTTAATTCAAAAATACGGGAGCCGAGCGAAGCGAAGGCGTTAAATTGATACAGCCGGGTCAGGAAATTTCTGCAAGAATTTTTCCAGGATGGCGTTGAACTCGGTTGGCACCTCCATCATGGGGGCATGACCGCATTTATCGATAAAATACAACTCGCTGTTGGAAATAAGCCGTTTGAACTCTTCTCCAACAAAAGGCGGTGTAACAATGTCATTATTGCCCCATACCAATAATGTAGGCAGCGTGATCTTGGATAATTCCTCTCCTAGGTTATTGCGGATGGCACTTTTTGCTAATGCGATGATCTTAATGACCTTCAGTCGGTTATTGGTGATACTGAATACCTCATCTACCAACTCCTTGGTCGCAACGGCCGGATCATAGAAGGTCATCTCCGTTTTCTTCTTGATATAATCATAATCGCCCCGCTTGGGATAGCTGTCTCCCATCCCATTTTCGAACAACCCCGAACTGCCGGTAAGTATCAGCGAACGTACCCGATCGGTATGTTTCAATATGTATACTAAGGCGACGTGACCACCCAACGAATTCCCCACCAAATGCACTCCTTTAAGATCAAGTGCTTCAAAAAATTTATGTACATATTTAGCCAATCCTCCAACGGAGGTATGGAGCAGATCCATGTCCAGCAGCGGCAGTACAGGAACGATGACCCGGTGCGTACGCTTAAAATGCTCGATTACACCGGTGTAATTACTCAAACTACCGAAAAGACCGTGCAGAAGAACCAATGGTTGTCCGGCACCCTCTTCAATGAAACGGTACTTTTTAAATTCCTTGACGACGTAAGACATACTAACTGAAGGGCAAGCCCTTGTCGCTAAAATAGACTTTTTGACTCAAATGATGTTCAAACGAATAAGAAGTGAAAATGAATTCTACACAAAAGCAGGAATTGCCTCGCTGCGCTTGAAAAACTCCTCCAAGGACCGAAACACATCATTTCCGCCAGGCAGCCATTGCCCCAGTAATTGAAACCCCTTCATAAATAAGGGTTGAATATGGATTAAGAAGATAGATTCACGGGCATCTACTTCTGTCACTACCTGGGCCCATTGCAAACCCTTAAGCAATGCGGAAGAAACGCCTAGCAATAACACCAGGTATAAAATAGCACCAGCCAACCGATTCAAGGTTCCCAATTGAGCGAACTCAAGCATCCCCTCCAGTGCCTTTGCAGCCAACCGAACCAAAATGATCACTCCGATCAATATCAACAAGAAAGCCAATATAGGCAACCAGCGATCCGATACCGAAACGCGCGCGCCCAGCCAACCCGCCACCAAGGCACTGAAAGAAAAAGCGAGGTAGATACCCAACCAAACGGATAAAGAAGAGAAAATGGCCAATATCAAGCCGCGCTGATAGCCAAAATAAGCTGCAGCCAGTGCCAATAGTGATAGTATAAGATCAATTCCCATTTAGAATTTTGATCATTATCCAGCCAATACCTGTTTCACCAAAGCCGATAGGGTCTTTCCATCCACCTTACCGGCAAAGACCTTATTTGCCGCTCCCATTACCTTGCCCATATCAGCAGGCGAACTGGCGCCCGTTTCCAACAAGATCTGCTTGAGTCCGGCACGGATCTCCTCTTCCGACAAGGGTGCAGGTAAAAACCGCTCGATCACGGCAATTTCAGCCGCCTCTTTTTCAGCCAACTCAGGACGGTTTTGCTGCTGAAAGATCTCCAGGGCATCCTTGCGCTGCTTGACCATCTTCTGCAACAATTTGATCTCTGCCGCTTCATCCAATTCAGCAGGGGCACCCTCCGCAGTTTTAGCAAGCAAAATAGCCGCTTTGATGGCGCGCAGGCTACGCAGCGCTACCTCATCTTTATTGAGCATGGCCGTCTTCAATTCGGTCATGATATTTTTTTCGAGTGACATAGGATCAGGCTTTATTGTTTGCCAATTGCTTGGCTCGAAATGTTTCGTAAAACTCCTTTGCAAATGATTTCATCTGCTCTACCTGGTCGGCATATTGGGTAGCACGTCCATATGTATCCGCCATGGTCATCAGCGTCTGATAAAAAAAATCAGCCATTTCATCCACCATCATTTGCTGTGTCCACAAATCAATGCGCAGAGCGGCTTTATCGGCACCGTCCCAAAAAGACACCATCATCGCCTTGGCTTTTTGAAATTGTCCGTCCCCGGCATCACTGGCTGCCCACTGTATATCATTCGGGACTCTCTTTTCATCCAGCCCTACCTGGATCGTAATCGTTGATTGCTGCATATAAAAATATTGAATGGCAAAACTAACTCAATCCCGCTGCGCAGCCGCCAAAATGCTCATCCATAGCCGTTGAGCGGTATCGTCCCAACTAAAACGCCTGGCCACGGCCCGACCTGCCTCGATCATGCGTTTACGAAGCGACTCATCTATATAAACCCTGTTCAACTGTTCGGCGATGGAAGTCGGTTCCTGCGGATCGGCATACAAAGCCGCTTCCCCTGCAATCTCCTGCATGGAGGTACCCGCACTGGTGATCACGGGCACATCTGATTGCATGGCCTCCAGGACCGGCACGCCAAATCCCTCATAAAAAGAAGGATAAACCATCGCATAAGCAGCGGCGGTAAGTCCGGCCAAAGTATCCGCATCCACATATCCGGTCAGCACAACGTCGTTGCGGTATTTGTAGGTCGACAATAATTTTTCAAATGCTTGGGATTGCCAGGCAATTCTTCCCGCTAACACCAACTTGAATCCGGACTGTTGTCTTTTCTTGAACAATGAAAAAGCTTTCAGCAAACCAATCAGATTTTTTCGGGGATGGATGGCTCCCGTGCAGAGAAAATATTCCCGGCCTTGGGTGAAGCGATCCTTGATTTGTGTTCGTTCCAACTCGTTAAAGGGACGAAAAACAGATTTGGCCGCACTGTACACAACATCGATCCGCTCGGAAGCAAATCCATAGGTATCAATCAATTGTCTTTTCGACGTTTCCGATACCGTTGCAACACGTGCCACGCGCCTTAAAAATTTAGGGGTGCGGCTTTGGTAAAAATGTCGAATGACGGCAGAAAACCAATCCTTTTGCTGCAAAAAAGCCAGGTCATGAATGACTAAACACTGTGGCGCCTTGGTGCGCAAAGAAGCGATACCATCCGGCGATACAAATACATCCGCCCGGTATTTACGAAGAATGGCAGGAATACGCCAATCATACCACCACTGCCAGAGCAAGGGATGACGCGCGGGCGGACCAACCACGCGCCACTCCACGTTACCGGGTAAATCCATATTAAACGCTGGCTTTCGGTCGAACAGAAAGAGGAATTGGTGCTGTGGATGCGCTTTGGCGAGACGAGAAAAAACCTGTTCGGTGAAATATCCATACCCTTCTGATTGTCCGGCTATCCAAAAACGAGTATTGACAACGATGCGCATGGATGACAAAGGTAGCGCCGGATC
>CAYYXC010000008.1:0-11244 GCA_964475505.1 uncultured Chitinophaga sp. | reverse complement strand
GATCGGCCCCGTCAGCATCCCTATATTTGGCCTTTCACTGAAACTTTATGGATTATAATACCAGCCGCAACCACCTGGTGATGCGTGAATACGGTCGACACATTCAACGCATGGTGGAGCATATCTTGAGCATCGAAGACCCGGAAAAAAGGCAAAAAAATGCCCTGGCCATCGTTGAAACCATGGGCATCCTGAACCCACAGTTGAAAAACGTAGAAGATTACAAACAGAAATTCTGGGATCATTTATTCGAGATCTCTGATTTTACGCTGGAGGTGAAATCGCCCTATCCGATTCCCACCCGTGAAGAGGCCCAGGCTAAACCCAAGCCCCTTCCTTATCCAAAACGCTACCCGCGTTATACGCACCTGGGTAAAAATCTGGAGATGGTGATCCAAAAAGCGTTGCAAGCGGAAGATGCCGACAAGAAGCAAGGCTTTGCCAACGCAATCGCCTATTACATGAAATTGGCTTACAACAACTGGCACAAAGAATTGGTGGCAGATGATGTGATCCAAAGTGAAATGAATGCCCTCACCGACGGTCAGTTAACCTTCACCAATACTCCATACGTCAAAGCGTATCGCATGCAACCAGAAGGTAGAGGCGGTGGATATGGTAAAAGAGGGAAATTTCAACCGCGTGGTGGCGGTCGCCGTGACATGAGAGGAGGTTTTAAAAAGAAACGTTTCTGACCCGTCTAGCCCATCGAGGATTCCGCGCCTATGGACCTTCCCCGAAATAAGATCATCATCATAGCCGCTCCTTCCGGAGCCGGTAAGACTTCCATCGTGAAGTACTTGTTGGATCGCATGCCCGACCAATTGGCATTCTCCATCTCCTGTACCACACGAAGTCCGCGACCCGGTGAAGTAAACGGAAGAGAATATTATTTCACGAGCGTGGAGGATTTTGAGGATAAGATCGCCAAAGAGCAACTTGCCGAATGGGAAATGGTGTACGTGGGAAAATACTATGGCACACCGATTAGTGAACTGGAGCGCATTTGGAAGATGGGCAAAACACCCTTGCTGGACGTGGACGTGAAAGGGGGACTGAACATACGCAAGCGGTATCCGCAATCCAGCATCGCGATTTTCATTGATCCGCCTTCCCTGAAAGAACTATCAAGACGACTCCATGCCCGCGGTACCGAAACCCCGGAATCCCTGGATGCCCGGCTTAATAAAGCCACCTACGAATTAAGTTTCAAAAAAGATTTTGATCATGTCGTACTGAACGATGATCTAAGTACTGCTTGTGAGGAAACAGAAAAATTGGTTCGTAACTTCCTGCAAGATTAACGTCAACGCCGATGAGCACCCTGCTTATCTTTCTTGGAACCTTATTGATGATGGCCCTGCTGGCCGGTCTCGAGATGTCTTTTTACAGCGCCAACCGAATGGCATTGGAGCTAAAAAAGCGACTCTATCCTGAATCATTGAAACGACTGGAACCCTTCATAGAATCACCCGCGCGTTTGTTGGGAACCACAATGGTGGGTTCACAGATCCTGCTGGTGTTATTGGCGATGCAAATCAACGATGTAATGAAGCCTTTGTGGACCTATGCCCACATTGAATCCGCAACGCTTCAACTGCTGATCGAGATCTTACTTACTACCCTGCTGGTACTGGTGCTCACAGAATTTCTTCCACGTGCTTATTTCCGTTCCAGGGGCGAACTGGGACTGATCCGTTTCTCCGGATTCCTTCAAACCATTCACAATGTATTATTCCCGATCGCAGCTGCGGGAATAGATGCGGCTGAATGGCTGCTTCGTCAATTATTCGATGTACGCATACGTGAAAAAAGAGAGCCGTTGAAGCGATCCGACCTGAAACACTTGTTTCAGACACCCATGCCGGAAGAATCCGATGAACTACAAGCTCAATTGATCGAGAACGCACAGGAATTGCCCAAAATAAAAATTCGTCAATGCCTGGTACCTCGAAAAGAGATCGTTGGGGTACCCCGTACCACCAGTATCGAAGAAGTACGGAAACGCTTCATCGAAACGCAACTCAGCAAGCTGATCGTATTTGACAAGGACATCGACCACATCGTTGGCTATGTGCACCAACTTGACATGTTCAAGAACCCACAGCAACTGGATGAGATCATCCTGCCCATTCCGGCCATACCGGAAAGCATGAGCGCCACCCGACTGATCAGCCAATTCACCCGCGAACGCAAAAGCATCGCCTGGGTGGTGGATGAATTTGGCGGCACAGCAGGAATCGTAACTATGGAAGATGTATTGGAAGAATTGTTTGGAGAGATCAAGGATGAATTTGATACCGAAGACCTGGTTGAAAAACAACTCTCTGAGAAAGAATTCATCTTTTCGGGACGATTGGAACTCGACTACTTGGCCGACAAATACGATTTTAGTTTCGATCATGAAGAAGCTGAAACCCTGTCGGGTTATATCATCAATAACCACGATACCATTCCCCGACAAAAAGAGCGGATCATCATCGACGAGTACGAATTCGAGGTATTACAGGTCACCGAAACCCGCATCGAGACCGTTCGTATGAAAAGGCTGTCCTAGCCATTGTATCTTTGCCCCCCATGGCCCTATTGGACTTCTTCAACCGACGCACCCCGGACCCCAATGCCGAGATGAGTTTCCTGGATCACCTGGAAGAGCTTCGTTGGCACATCATTCGTGCGGTGATTGCCTTGCTCATCTGTGCAATAGTGGTCTTTTCCTATTCGGATTGGATTGTGGAGGATGTTTTGTTTGCCCCTACCCGACCGGATTTTATTTCGGCGCGATGGCTTTGTGTACTGGGACAAAAAATAGGCATCGGTGAGGCGCTTTGTTTCCAGACCGTCCAAGCTCAATTCCTCGAAACGACCATGACCGGTCAATTCATCGCCTCTTTTACCCTCGCATTCATCGGTGGTTTCATTTTGGCCTTCCCTTATATATTTTGGGAGTTCTGGCGATTCGTGCGGCCAGCGCTCTCAGATAAGGAATTGAAAAAAACCCGCGGCATCATTTTCTGGGTATCGCTTTTGTTTTTCACAGGTGTGCTATTTGGATATTTTATCTTAACTCCTTTCATGGTGAATTTCTACTTCAACTACAAGTTGAGTGCGCAAATAACCATCATGCCCTCCTTCTCAGATTATTTGGAAAACCTGATCTACACAACTGCCGGCATTGGAGTACTCTTTCAGATGCCGCTACTGGTAATGCTATTGGCGCGCATTGGTATTGTGACAGCCGAATTTCTTCGGACCTATCGCCGACATGCATTTGTGATCATACTGATCGCAGCTGCTATCATCACGCCTTCGACAGATCCATTTAGTTTAACGATCGTCACCATCCCTCTATACCTCTTATTTGAGGCGAGTATTGTACTGGCGGGAAGGGTGAGAAGAGCGGAGAAAGAAGAGTGGAGTTGAGCTGATCGGAGATCGGCTGGTTTGAGAAGTTTGACGAGTTTGAAGAGTTTGAAAAGTTTTAATAGTTTGGATGGCTTACTAAATCAGTTTTATGCAGTTTGATATAAGTAAACCGATCTCGATTGGTAGTGATCATGCCGGGTATGAGTACAAGCAGTTCATAGCCGATTTTTTGCGATCGAAGGGATTTATAGTGCGCGACAATGGTACACACAGTAAAGACTCGGTCGATTATCCCGATTTCGCCCATCCGGTGGCAAACCAAGTTGAAAGCGGAGAGGCTGCCTATGGCATTTTGATCTGTGGAAGTGCCAACGGAGTGGCCATCACAGCCAACAAACACGCCGGCGTACGAGCGGCCATCTGCTGGACAGAAGAGTTGGCCTCGCTAGCAAGGGCCCATAACGACGCAAACATCATTTGTATTCCTGCACGCTTTGTTTCACTGGAAAGCGCCGTGAATATGGTGAAGACCTTTCAGTCAGCCTCATTTGAAGGAGGTCGACATGCATCCAGAGTATCGAAGATCAGCAGCTGCTGATTTTCGATAGTTTAAAGAGTTTGAAGCCTTCAAGCATTACGGGGTATGACAGAAATCCAACTATTCAAACTATCCAAACTCCTCAAACTATTCAAACTGAACTGGTAGCATGCTACCAGTTCAATATCCATGCAAACATCAACGGCGCTACGATCGTAGCATCACTCTCTACAATGTATTTCGGAGTTTGGATGTCAAGTTTACCCCAAGTAATCTTCTCATTCGGAACGGCACCTGAGTAAGAACCATAAGAGGTGGTGGAGTCAGAGATCTGACAGAAATAGCTCCAGAAGGGCACGTCATGCCACTCCAGATCCTGATACATCATAGGCACCACGCAGATCGGAAAATCTCCGGCAATACCTCCACCGATCTGGAAGAATCCTACACCTTTTCCTTCGGAGTTTTGACGATACCAGTCAGCCAACCAGGTCATATACTCGATACCGCTCTTCACAGTACTGGCCTTCAATTCATTCTTGATCACATAACTCGCAAAAATGTTTCCCGTTGTACTATCCTCCCAGCCCGGCACTACGATCGGAATGTTCTTTTTTGCTGCCGCTACGATCCAACTATCCTTCGGATCGATCTCGTAATACTGCTCCAACTCCCCGCTCAAAACGGTTTTATACAAAAACTCATGAGGGAAGTAGCGCTCCCCTTTTGCCTCCGCATCTTTCCACTGCTTAACCAAGTGCTTTTGCAAACGACGAAATGCTTCCTCCTCGGGAATGCAAGTATCTGTAACTCGGTTGTAATGATTCTCCAACAGATCCCATTCTTCCTGAGGAGTTAGGTCGCGGTAATTGGGAATACGCTTGTACTTGGAATGCGCCACCAGGTTCATGACATCTTCTTCCAGGTTAGCCCCGGTACAACTGATGATCTGAACTTTGTCCTGCCGGATCATCTCCGCCAGAGATATCCCAAGCTCAGCGGTGCTCATGGCGCCAGCCAGGGTGATCATCATTTTTCCTCCTTCGGCCAGATGTTTCTCATATCCTTTGGCAGCATCAACCAATGCGGCTGAATTGAAGTGACGGTAGTGGTGTTCGATGAATTGTGAGATAGGTCCACGTTGCATGTTGATCGGTTTTAAACCGCCTTCCGATCCCGACTGGCCGGGAGACTTTGCGGACCCCGCAAAAATAAAGCAGGCCCTCTCAAATCAGTTACCTTTATGTATGCATCTTTTCAAATTTCTCTTCACGTTTGCCGGCTTGGTAATTGCCTGCGCCGGACTAGCTCAACCTGCTTCATACTATAAGGATACGGCATCCGTTCCCGTCTATGGGGGACGTCTTCGCGGCACCCTCTTCCACCAAAACCGAACCGATGTCCCAGTGGTGCTCATCATTGCAGGATCAGGTGCCACCGACCGAAACGGGAATACTGCTGGACTGCCCGGAAAAAACAACTCCCTGTTGCAACTTGCCGATAGCTTGGCTAAATATGGAATTGCCACGCTGCGTTACGATAAAAGAGGAATCGGAGAAAGCGCCAAGACCCTGCTCAGAGAAGAAAGCCTGGTATTTGAACAGAATGCTGCCGATGCCCGCGCCTGGTTATCCTATTTGTATGAGAAAGGATATCGACGGATCTACGTAGCCGGGCACAGCGAGGGATCACTGGTGGGCTTGCAAGCAGCACAAAATTTTCCGTTGAGCGGACTGATTAGTCTGGCCGGAGCAGGAAGACCCATTCAAGCCGTTTTACGCGAACAACTCTCCACCCTGCCCGATCCCCTGAAACAGAAAGCGTTTCAATGCCTGGACAGTTTGGCTGCCGGCAACAGAGTGAAAGAACCTCCAATCGCACTCATGTCAATCTTTCGTCCCTCCATCCAGGATTATTTGATCAGTTGGATGAAACTCGATCCTGCCACGCTCGCCTCCAATCTGACCATACCCTTGCTGATCATACAAGGAGAACAAGACCTACAGGTATCCATCGCTGATGCACAACGGCTGCACCAAGCCAATCCAACAAGCGAACTGTATGTTTTACCCCTCATGAATCATATTCTAAAACCCATATCCGACGGATCCAGAGCAGCGAATCTTGCCTCCTATACCGACCCCAATCAATACGTTGAAACAAAGCTGATCCAAATCCTTAAACGATTCATTCGATAGGGTGAATATTATGCAGATATTTACTTTATGTGCGGCTTAGCGGGAATACTTCAGCCCAATCCAAATACCTACTTGCCTCGCGACCTGCAACGCATGACCGATGCACTCGCACACCGCGGACCAGACGGAATGGGTCATTGGCAATCGACTGATGGTACCGTATTACTTGGTCACCGACGACTGAAAATCATCGATCTGAGCGAGGAGGCCAAACAACCGTTTCAGTATTTACATCGATATACGATCGTCCACAACGGAGAGATCTATAATTATCTTGAACTCAAAGAAAACCTCTCCCTAAAAGGATACGTATTTCGAACTAAAAGCGACACAGAGGTAATCGCTGCGGCCTACGATCATTGGGGCAAAGCCTGTGTGTCAAAATTCGACGGAATGTTCGCCTTCGCCATCTGGGATGAAAAAGAACAATCCCTATTCGCCGCACGCGATCGCTTCGGTGAAAAGCCTTTTTATTACACGCTGCAGGGGCAATCACTGATTTTTGCCTCTGAGATCAAAGCCTTCTGGGCACTCGGCATCAATAAAGAGGTAGATCGGCACATGGCATTTCATTACCTGACGCTTGGATATGTCGATGATCCCCTGGAAGCCGACCGCACCTTCTTTCATCAAATACACAAACTTCCCGCAGCCCATACACTCAAGTACTCCGCCATTTATAGAGATGCAGTCATCGAACGCTTCTGGGATATCGATCTACAAGAAACAGCACCTGACATAACAGATGAAGAAGCACAACAGCGCTTAATGGAATTGCTGACAACATCGGTAAAGCGTCGGCTTCGATGTGATGTACAGATGGGTTGTAGTCTGAGTGGCGGGGTAGACAGTGGAACCCTGGCCTATCTTTTGAGTAAGCAGATGAACGAACCGGTGCAAACCTTCACAGCCGTTTTCCCGGGATTCGATCGAAATGAATGGGATACCGCTCAAACTATTGCCAAACATATAGGGGCACGTGCACAAGAAGTAGTGCTTGCGGATACCGATTGGTTCAGGACCGGAATTGAATGCCTGAAACAACAAGATGAACCCGTTGGGTCATCCAGCGTTTTTGCCCAATATGCCGTTCACAAAGCCATCCAAAGCACAGGAGTGAAAGTGGTGATCGACGGACAAGGAGCCGATGAAATCCTGGGCGGCTATGAACGCTACTATCCTTGGTACTGGCAGGAATTATACCGGAGCAGAAAACTGCGATTTTCTCAGGAACTAGCTAGCACAAAGGCGTTGGGAGCAGCCACAGCATTCAACTGGAAGAATAAGTTAGCTGCCTTCTTTCCGCATACAGCTGCCCAATACCGAAAAAGAGAATACCATCAAAAAGCTAACCTCCACCCGGAACTCTATAAAGACTTTAAAAAAGAACACCTGAATAATTTCCACCATGCCTTGCCCGAGCATCCGGGATTGAATGGTGCACTATACTTTACCACCTGCACACATGGGCTGGAAGAGTTGCTACGCTATGCCGATCGAAATGCAATGGGGGTTGGGTTGGAGGCACGCTTCCCCTTCCTGGCGCATGAACTGGTAGAATTTATTTTCTCCCTACCCAGCCAGATGAAGATCCGGCAAGGCTGGCGCAAGTGGATCCTGCGCGCGTCTATGCAAAATCATTTGCCCGCAGCCATTATTTGGAATACGCAAAAAATTGGATTCGAAACACCGCAAATGCACTGGATGCAGCAGCCCTCCTTTCAAGAGGCCATACATGATTCTAAAAAAATACTCATCGAACAGAAAATGCTGGCCCCTTCAGCAACGAGTATACCGATACGACCCACGAGCGCCCATGCACCCGACCCTTACGACTGGCGATATTTCTCACTGTCACAGCTGTTTGACTGATTAATTCCCATCTTTGTCCTTAGAAAAAAATAGCATGAAACCAGCCACCCAATTCATCCATGCCGGTTCGCACCCCGATCCAACCACCGGTGCGATCATGACACCTATCTTTCAAACCTCCACCTACGTGCAGGCTGCACCCGCCACCCATAAAGGTTATGAGTATGCACGCAGTCAAAACCCGACGCGCACTGCGCTGGAAGAAGCGCTGGCCATCATTGAACAAGGAAAATACGGATTGGCCTTCAGCAGCGGTGTGGCAGCTACTGATGCAGTGATCAAACTGCTGAATCCGGGCGATGAGGTAATCTGCGGAAATGATATGTACGGTGGCACTTATCGCTTATTTACAAAAGTCTTCGAACGCTTTGGCATTGTATTCAAACCGGTAGACACTACCCGCGCTGAAAATGTAGCAGCAGCTGTTTCAAGCAATACCAAATTGGTTTGGCTGGAGACGCCCACCAATCCCATGATGAATGTCACCGACATCGAAGCCGTTGCATCCATCACAAAAAAACATGATCTGCTACTTGTTGTAGACAATACATTTGCCTCTCCCGCCCTGCAAAATCCGCTTACACTGGGAGCCGACATCGTGATGCACTCCGCCACCAAATACCTGGGTGGGCACAGCGATGTGATCCAGGGAGCACTGATCATGAACCGAGCCGACCTGCGGGAAAAACTTTATTTCATTCAAAAAAGTTGCGGAGCAGTACCCGGACCAATGGACTGCTTCCTAGTGCTCCGAGGCATTAAAACACTCGGCGTTCGAATGAAAGCACATTGCGAAAATGGTGCCATCATCGCCCATTGGCTGCGCAACCATCCGAAAGTAGCCAAGGTATACTGGCCCGGATTCGAAGAACATCCCGGACACCAAACAGCAAAAAAACAAATGCGTGACTTTGGTGGCATGATCTCATTCGAATTGAAAAACGACAGCGTGGAAGAAGTGAAGCGCGTACTATCCAAAACACATTTGTTCGCACTGGCCGAAAGCTTAGGCGGGGTAGAGTCATTGATCAATCATCCAGCCAGCATGACCCACGCCTCCATTCCCAGCGAGGAACGCATTAAGAACGGTTTGCGTGACTCACTGATCCGGCTGAGCGTTGGAATTGAAGATGCCGAAGATCTCATCAAAGATCTGGATCAAGCCATCGGATAAAATGACCCGTGAAAAGATCCATGCATTGCTGGAGCTGAAATACCAGCAATACAACCAACGATCTTTTATTACTCAGGACCCAATCGCCATTCCGCATGGGTTCAGCAAACAGGCCGACATCGAGATCGCCGGCTTTTTCGCTGCAACGTTTGCCTGGGGGAATCGTACTACGATTTTATCGAAATCACGCGCGCTATTGGCATTGATGGACGAAGCACCCCATCAGTTCATCACCCAACATCAACCAAAAGACCTAAAAAAATTGCTCGGTTTCAAACACCGCACTTTTCAAGACACTGACCTACTTTACTTCATTCATTTCCTGCGCCATCACTTCCAACAGTATGGATCACTGGAAGCTGCATTTTCGAAAGAAAAGACGAATATGGAATTGCGGCTAAACGGTTTTCACGACTATTTCTTTTCCATGCCCGACGCTCCGACCAGAACCCGCAAACATGTTGCCAGTCCGAGACGGGGCTCCACCTGCAAACGATTGAACATGTTTTTGCGATGGATGGTGCGAAAAGACAAAAAAGGAGTTGATTTCGGGATTTGGAAAAACATTAAATCAGCTGAACTGATCTGCCCGATCGACGTGCACGTTTTGCGCGTAGCACGTAAATTGGGATTGATCAAACGAAAACAAACCGATTGGCAAACAGCGATCGAACTCACTGAATCACTGAAGCAATTTGATCCGGTCGACCCCGTGAAATATGATTTTGCCTTGTTCAGTCTGGGCGTAAACGAAAAGTTCTGATATGCAAGATCCCATCCGAACCGATATACAAAAGACCATCGGATTTGAACTTCCCGAATCAAATTGGAAGATCCGATTGATCGATGAGATCCGACACTTGTTGCAAAACGACTTCCACAAGCTGATCTCGATCCTATATCGCATGGATGTTTCAGAGGGAAAATTGCGTGGTCTGCTGCAAGACAATCCAGGAAAAGATGCAGCAGAACTCATCGCTGCAGTCATGTTGGAACGAGCGGCGCTGAGACAAAAAACGAAAGAAGCTTACGGAAGACCGTCGTCGGAAAACGATACGGAGGAGCGCTGGTGATCAGGACTTCTTCTCAAACATAAGTTCCTTGACCTTGTCCTGATCTTCCTTCTCTTTCTTCAGATCGAACATGGTACCAAAGACCAGATCCCACAACGTAGAACTCACTCCAAATCCCTGGTGTTCATTTTTATAATGGTGCAAATGATGGTTGCGCCACAACGGCTTCATCCATTTGAAAGGCGGATTCCAAGCATGGATGGCATAGTGCATGGTTCCATACATGAGATAACCAAGTATGAATCCAGGGAAGAACATGAGCACATTCATGTCCATGATCAGATACATCATACCGAACAAAGTGGAGGAAATGAGCAGACTGGGGATTGGAGGCATGAATAAACGCTGCCGATCACGCGGATAATGATGGTGATTCCCATGCAAGGTATAAATGAACTTAGTGGCTCGAGGCGTTTTGGGCACCCAATGAAAAAGGAATCGATGAGCGATGTATTCAAAAAAACTCCAGAACAACATGCCCCCAAAGAAAGTGAGGATGATTGTACCGGCTGAAAAACCATATTCGGCTCCGGACAGATAGATCATGTAGCCCATGATGGGTATGTACATTCCCCAGATAACGAGGGGGTGCGATTTGGTCAGCATTTCCAAAAAATCGTTCTCAAACAAACGAGCCTGACCTTTATTATGGATTTTTTCGAATTGCATGGCGCAAAGATACCAAAAACACGATTTTTGCGGAAGCAATCAGGGTGATTCCAATTATCTTCAAACAGCAGCATGAAACTGATCACTTACCGCAACGAAGCCCAAGAGCAATTGGGAGTTTTAATTGATGGGCATGTCTATGCGATGGAGCAACTCCATCCCGAACTTCCCAACAGTATGAACCTGTTTCTGAACTATTGGGACGATTACCTGCCCATCGCGCAAGCGGCTGAAAAGGCAATCCAAAACGGGAACCGGCTCACTGGATCCGGAAAACCCATCGGCTCGGTAGACCTGATGGCGCCAGTCCCCTTCCCTTCCAGCTGCCGCGACGGCTATGCATTCCGCCAGCAC
>CAYYXC010000007.1:11424-29202 GCA_964475505.1 uncultured Chitinophaga sp. | reverse complement strand
AACCGAAAAGCGTTACGAGTAGGTGAACCAAAATGACTGTTATGAAAAGAATGCTTGCGTTGGCAGCCTTTGTACTTAGTCTGCCCGTTTTAGTTTCTGCACAAACTGCCCAAGTGGGTGTTGCCACCGCTATCACCAACTCCAATATCTACGGAGAAGTAGGTGGAAACAAAGTTGCCGGTGAGAGCCGTCGCGGATACGGATTCGGAATGTTCATCAACGCCCCCATCAAAAAGACTTCAATCAGCTTCATGCCCGGACTTTACTACGTACAAAAGGGCAATACGCAGGTGAAGAACAACAACAAGGACGAGTGGACTGCGCTTCGCTACGCCGAACTGCAAGCTAATTTTGTCTACAACACGAACGGCTCCAAAGGAAACAACTTCTTCATTGGTGGTGGTCCTTCTTTCGGAGTGAATCTGCCTTCTACCTTCGTTTCTAAAGTAATAGTTCGCGATCCGCTGAAGTCAGACTACTGGCTGCGTACGGAAAACAACGTAGTCATCGGAAACGAAACTATCTCACATTTCCGTTTTGCCGATTGGGGTGTAAATATGTTGATGGGCTATCGTTTGAAAAGTGGATGGGGACTCTCCTTCCATTACAACGCCGGTTTGCGCAACATTAAACCTCAGGCTACAGGTAACGATCGCATGACCAACCACGTGATGGGATTGCAACTCAGCTACCTCGTCAAAAACAAATAATTCGAATCTCCCGAATGAAGCTTTAAGCCTCCTTCGGGAGGCTTTTTCATTTACCACCCACGTAACATTACCTTTGCGTCAGCAAAAAAATCCATGAGCCAACATCCTCTATCCGAACAAGAACAATTACGCCGGGAAAAACTAGCTGAACTCATCATGCTGGGCATCGATCCCTACCCCGCCCCGCTTTTTCCCGTAAACAGTTTCTCGGTCCAAATCAAAAACGAATACACAGAAGCACAGAAGGAAGCATTTCAAGATGTTTGCCTGGCCGGACGGATCATGAGCGTGCGAGATATGGGTAAAGCCAATTTCGCCGTTATTCAAGATGCACAAGGCCGCATTCAACTTTACATCAAACGAGATGATATCTGCCCGGGTGAAGACAAGAGCCTGTACGACATCGTATGGAAAAAGTTGATCGATATCGGAGATATCATTGGCGTGAAGGGTTACGTATTTACCACGAAGACCGGTGAGACTTCTGTACATGTTCGCGAACTCACCTTGCTGAGTAAATCACTCCGTCCCTTGCCGATCGTAAAAGAAGCAGAGGGACAAACCTTCGATGCGGTCACTGATCCAGAATTCAAATACAGACAGCGCTATGCCGACCTGATCATCGATCCCGCCGTAAAAGAAACATTCGCCAAGCGTACCAAAATGATCAATGCCATCCGTGCATACCTCAATGAACAGGGAGCACTGGAAGTGGATACGCCTGTATTGCAATCGATCCCGGGTGGAGCAGCAGCACGTCCTTTTATCACCCACCACAACGCACTCGATATTCCGCTTTACTTACGAATTGCCAATGAACTTTATTTGAAGCGATTGATCGTTGGCGGATTCGACTGGGTCTATGAATTCAGTCGCAACTTTCGTAACGAGGGAATGGACCGCACGCACAACCCGGAGTTCACCATACTGGAATTTTATACCGCCTACAAGGATTATTTCTGGATGATGGAAACCACTGAACAACTGCTGGAAAAAACAGCCCTGGCGGTTTGCGGAACCACTGAGGTAACCGTTGGTGATAAAACTATTTCCTTCAAAGCACCCTTCCAGCGCATCAGTATTTTTGAAGCGATCGAAAAACATACAGGCATCGATGTGAGTAGAATGGGTGAGGATCAGCTACGCTCGGTTTGCAAACAACTGCACATTCAGGTGGAAGAATCCATGGGCAAAGGGAAACTGATCGACGAGATCTTCAGTGCTAAATGTGAGAAGCACTATGTGCAGCCCACCTTCATCATCGATTATCCAGTTGAGATGAGTCCCCTCACCAAAAAACACCGAGAAAAACAAGGCCTGGTAGAGCGATTTGAACTCATGATCAATGGCAAAGAGATCGCCAATGCCTATTCTGAGTTGAACGACCCCATCGATCAACGCGACCGCTTCGAAGAGCAAGTTCGACTGATGGAACGCGGCGACGACGAAGCAATGTTCATCGATCACGATTTTCTGCGTGCATTGGAATACGGTATGCCACCCACTGCCGGTATCGGTATTGGAATCGACCGGCTCTGTATGCTGCTAACGAATAATGCCTCGATTCAAGATGTGTTGTTATTTCCACAAATGAGACCAGAGGGTAGGGAGTAGAGGGTTTAGAGTAGAGGGTAGAGAGTTGAGGGTGGAGTTCATTTTAAGTTTCTCTCAACTCTCTACCCTCTACTCCCTACCTTCTACTACTCAAGAAAAAGATCCGTATACAATTTCGCTCCGGGAACAACAGAATAATGCGCCAGGTCAGTGATGCCTTCTTCAGACAAGACCTGCTCGTCGACATATAGATTACCCGTGCATTGAACGGAAGAGCGGCTGAGGATATAAAAAGCAGCATCCGCTAAAATGTCCGGCGTTCGGCTCATGTTCACCAGCATTTGTCCGCCGAGTAAATTCCGTACAGCAGCCGTATCAATGGTAGTACGCGGCCAGAGGGAGTTAGCAGCGATCCGATCCTTAGCTAACTCTTTTGACCACCCAATGGTCATCATACTCATATTGTACTTACTCATCGTGTAAGCAACATGCTTTTCAAACCACTTCGGATCCAAATTGAGCGGAGGGGAAAGAGTAAGTATATGCGCGTTGGAGGATTTGCGCAAATAAGGAATGCAAGCTTTTGTCATAAGGAATGTGCCCCGCACATTCACGTCATGCATCAGATCAAATCGCTTGGCCTCTGTTTGCTCCGTGGTGGTCAGGGAGATGGCCGATGCATTGTTGACCAACCCGTCGATCCCACCAAAGCGAGCAACCGCCTGATCCACCACCTGTGAAATCTGATCTTCAAATCGAATGTCGCAGGCAACCGCCAGCGCCTTTCCACCCGCTTGCTCGATCTCGGCAGCAGCCGAAAAAATGGTGCCTCCCAACTTGGGATTCTCCTCCGTACTTTTCGCTGCTACTACAATGTTTGCACCTGCTTTTGCCAAACGCAATGCAATGGCTTTCCCGATACCCCTGGAGGCTCCGGTGATGACGATGGTTTTTCCGGCAAAAGACATGGTTACTGATTTAATATTCGGGTAGAATAGGTTTGTTCTGCATGATCGACTCAATGCGTTCAACCACCTCAGGCGTGAGCAACGACATCGCTTCGATGGCTTTCAGGTTCTCCAGTAATTGCTCGGATTTGGTGGCGCCCAAAATCGCAGTGGTCACATTGGGATTTTGAATACACCAGGCAATGCTGAGTATGGCCGTAGTGGTTCCCAATTCTTTTGCCAATGCAGCAAGTTGCTTTACTTTCTCCACGGCATTATCCTTCAGGCATCGATCACGCAACCACTCAAAGCCAGGCATGGCAAGGCGACTGTCGGACGGAATACCGTCGTTGTATTTTCCACTCAACAGACCGGAAGCAAGGGGACTCCAAATAGTAGTACCCAACCCAACGGTCTTGTAAACCATCAGATACTCGTTCTCGATCTTGTTTCGCTCAAATAAATTGTATTGTGGCTGCTCCATAGCCGGACCGATCAAATGGTGCTGTTGTGCGATCCGATGGGCTTCCATGATCTCTACTCCACTCCACTCACTAGTACCCCAATAAAGGATCTTCCCCTGTTGAATCAATTGATGCATGGTCCAAACTACTTCCTCAATGGGCACTTTCTTATCGGGACGATGACAGAAATAAAGATCTAAATAGTCAACCTGCAAACGGCCCAAGGCTTCATGACAGGCCTCCACAATGTGCTTACGACTCAAACCGGACTGGTTGGGCTTGTTCTCTTTTCCTCTCCATCCCCAAAAAACTTTTGAAGAGACTGTATACGATGTGCGATCCCAATTTTTTTTCTTAAGTACTCGACCCATCATCTTTTCGCTTTCCCCCAATGCGTATACTTCTGCATTGTCAAAAAAGTTGATGCCATTGTCATATGCAATACCCATCAATTCATCGGCAACGGAATCGTCGATCTGCTTGTGAAAACTTACCCAGCTGCCGAACGAGAGCAAACTCAACTGCAGGCCCGTGCGGCCCATGTAACGATACTCCATAGAATGTAATTATGAGAGGCAAAGATACCGTAAATAGGGTTGGCCTTAGAAAGGCATACCGCTGGCGTCAACCCGCATATTTCCGACCGTTTCCCGGAAGGTGATTCGAGAAAGATCTTGCGTAGCCTCCACGCCCTTTGCTGCATAGATGCGCTTCCCGGGCGACTTTAAGGTCACCGGCGTATCGGTCGTGAAAAGTTGCGTATTCTGATCCCACCACAACTGCTGCGTCAATAATGTATCGCCTTTGGTGGTGATCACCACCACACTGTCGCGAAGAAATACACGATTCAAATTTTCGTAATAAATACCGTAGCGACTATCCAATCGTGACTCGAGTTGTCTTTCAGCATTGAAGAAATCACAATGCAAGGACGCTGGAAACTCCGCAAACACGGTATCGGCTGATAAGCGAACCATCTTAGGTGCCAGCAACTTGGCGCGGAGGGATCCGCCCTGACTCAAAAAGCTCTCCACTTGAGTAGCCTCTTCTTTCAATTGGATGTTGCGCGTCCAATCCGTCAACTGTTGGTCGCTGTTTTCGCAGGCAAATAACCCCAGTAAACAGATCCAATAGAATGAGCGCATGGGTAAAAATCAATCGTAACGACGCTTGGCGAACCAGATATCACTGAGCGAAAAGCCAACAGAAAAGCGAAACAGATTCTCCCGCAATAGATTGGTATCGTTCCCGCGACGATTCATTTCAAAAGCAAGATTCAGGAACGTGATCTGGTTGGGTGCCTGACGGCTGATGGGGACGGGAAGACCCATACCAAAACTCAATCCCAATTGAGACAATGTATTTCGAACTTTGACGTAATCGGGACCCAACACCACCCCAAATCGGTAAGCGATATTGCTGAAATAACTTCTTTTGGGAACGGGACTCCACTGACCACCTATATGCAAAGACCAGTTGGTGCGAACTGAATCCTTCTGATCATAAAAACGATATTCATCCCAAGCAGTAACAGAATAATCGGCACCCAACATCCATCCACCTTCCTTATTGGGTGTTGCAAACTTTTGCAGCATGAATCCCACCGTATAACTGGTAGGTAACTTCACCTTTCCTTTTACATCGCGTTGGTCGAGCACGCTGTCAATCCGAAGATTACCCGCACTTTCATTGAATCGATAGGTCTCCCGCACACGATCCTGACGCGCATTGAGCGTAGCGGCTGGTCGTCCGTATCCACCTAATACAAGTGCCATTTCCGAAGAAAGCGGAAGACGATATTGGAACCCAACCGTGTATACAAGATTGCTGTAATTGGTCAGTGTTTGATAATTCGCTTGTGAGTAAAGAACCGAATCGTTTATCAGTGAACGACGGCTGGTAAAATCTTTTCTGCCGAATAAATAACCCACTTGAAACCCTACACTCAGTTTCTCCTCTAACCCTTTTCGCTCGCGCTGAAAAATACTGAAACCGGTACCCCAATTGGCGAGATAAGCTCCGCCATCACCCTGAAATAGCGTTAGAGAACTATCGATGTTATTTCCCGAAACCGGATCATAAAGCCGCTCACTTCGAAAAATATTGTAACTCACCCGAGAGACGGGACGAATGCCAAATCCCATTCCCCAACCTTGGCGCAAGGGCATCCCCACTTGTACATATGAGAACAAGGCATTGCTTGTCTGAAACTCATTGGTAGTACCAGGTTGAAAAAGATTACGACGATCCACGTTCACTCCAAAATCAGCCACCGCCCGTCCGGATGCCATTTTCTTATTCTTCTTTTCGCGGAAAGATTGGAAAGAAGCAAAAGAGGCAGGGTTACTGAAATTGACAGAAAAATTATCAATGTATGCAGCGGAAATACCGCCCATGGCCCGGGTAAAGACATTGGTTTGAGGCACCAGGTCCCCAATACCATAACGAGAATAAGGAGAGTTGTCTTGGGCGTCAGCTCCGTTAATGAGAGCCAACAAGCTGATTGTCAACAATATATGTTGAAGCAGGTTAGTGTAGGTTGTGCGCGGCAATGGCATATAATCCCTTGAACAAAAAGTCGGGGTCGGCAAATATCCCGTTTTTCAAGTGGGGCACCAAATAGGGCAGATCACCCCCGGTTAAGACAGCGTTAAAGTTCCCGTAGCGTTCTTGGTACGCATCAATGAATCCATCGATCTCATGTGCCATGCCCAACACCGATCCGGACAGCATATTGGTATCCGTATCATACCCAACCAGCGGCACATCCGCTTTTGGTTCAATGAGTGGCAACAAAGCAGTTTGATGATGCATGGCCTTTAGTCGCATGGATAATCCAGCCGATATACCACCACCTAAAAAAGCATGCTCACGGTTGATGAAATTATAGGTGATGCAAGTGCCCAGGGCAATGATCAAATTATTCCGCCGCGGAAAAAAATGAACGGCAGCCGCACATAACGCCAGTCGATCCGCACCAATGCTGTCAGGTTTGCCAACTGGTGTGGTAAAATTTACGCGCGTCTGGTGATTGAGCAGATGAAACTGCGTGCGGGCGTCCAACAAAGACGTCAACGAAGCATCATGATCAATGACCGAAGAGAGAATAGATCTGTCGGGGTTCCAATCATTCAACAGTCCTTCGACCGATTCAGCCTTGGCATCATTCATTACACGCACCTCTTTCAGTTGCTCTCCCTCAAACAGAGCTGCTTTCTGACGAGAGTTCCCGAAATCTAAACAAAGTGTACGCTGCATCGAGGCAAATTAACTCATTCAACTGAATGTCCGGGAAGGGGACGAAAATGTCCGTTGAGACGAGCACGCTCCTTTAGTTGCTCCATGGCCTCTAAAGTGGGAACCACTCGACCCAAATGACGACGAATGAATTCCTGGCGCTGCTTCTCGGTCATCAACTCCCTCAATTCATATTCTTCCTCCAGGGAAAGGCCCAAATGATGCGCCACATCAAAAGAGCGCAACTCCTCATCCGGAAAAGGAAATTTCTTTTCAATTCGTAGAAGTGTGTGTAGCTGACGAATCACCGACATCAAAGGCGCAGGCAAGGCAGGCTGATCGGCCGATTCCCGCTCATCCATATGCACAATGGCACCCTGATAAAGTTTATCCGGAACCGACTTGATCACCTCCAATACCCGAAACGTGCCCAAGGACTGTGTACGGATATCGCCCCCATCCTCTCCCATCTGTCTGTCAGCATCAAAGCCATTACTTAGATCCGTGATCTGCATCAGGGCCCCTCGCTCCTGCACCCGACCATTCATTACGGTAGGAATACCAAAGGGTCGCTGCATAAGCACACAATCATTGATCAATTGAATGTAACGCGGTTCAAAAATGTGCAGATTCAATCCTTCATTCGGAAAAACAACGATCCCCAAGGGGAAGATCGGCAGAAACTGTGTCATACCTTAAAAACGAATCAGGAACGATAAAGTTGATAAAGACGAACATATTTCCAATGCGTATACAATGCAGTCATCCAGGCACACTGAAAACCGGCACTGCCATCCAAAAAACCCAGGCGAAAAACATAGTAATTACAAAAGGTAAATACAGGAGAGAGCAAACGCTTCCACCAAGGAGAAGACTTCCCCTGCTCAAAATATTTACGCGCATTCATGGTTGCATAGCGATCCATTTTCTCCCGGTGATCGGTCCATCCCCTGACCGTACGGTGATGAATTTTTCCGCAGAGAGTCATGATCTGTACGTCGCTTGGAAAAATCAATTGCTCATGTACCGGCGCCTCATTCCATTTCACCTGCGATCGATTGAACATACGCACGTGTTTATCCCAGCCCCACTCCCCAAAATGCAAGGGCCGGTCTCCAATGAAATTCAGAAAAGAACAGGAATAAACCGTATTGGATGCAGGCGGATCGAAAACCGATAATTGTTGTTTCATCCGATCGTCCGGTATTTCATCTGCATCCAAGCTCAAGATCCATTCATATTTCGCCAGCGCATTGGCATTGTTCTTGGTAGCGCCGAAGCCGCTCCACTGACCCTCTACCAAACGGACCGGGAATTTACGAACCACATCGGGTGTGCCATCCGTACTGCCCGTATCATATACAACGATGTCATCTGTCAAATCAATCAATCCCGAAAGCGTGCGTCCAATTTCTTGCACCTCGTTTCGGCAGATCATAACAATGGAGAATGGCGTAGGCATCTAAGAGCAAATTTCCTGATTTTTCATTCGATCGACCGAGCGAAAAAATAATAACAAGAAAACCACCAGAAATACACCGAACTGTACCTCCAGTGCGATATCGGTAGCCAAAGACAATACCGTCGCCAATATCCAGGAGCGCCAAGTAAAAAGATCACTGGCTCGATAAAAAAACAGTGCAATGATCAGGCCTGAGAAAACAAGCAAGCCCATCCATCCTAAACCCACCCCGTGCATGGCCCATTCATTCGCAGGCAAGATTCGTTCTTCTTCAGACAAATGACGGTCATACGTATCATATACGGAATCCATTGCTAAGCGGACATCGCCAAATCCCTCGCCGTAAAAAGAACCCGTTCGTATCAACGACCCTGCGGCCTGAAAGGATTGCATGCGGATGGCATCATTGCCTCCGGGCAAATATTTTCCCTGAAACGTATAGGACCAATCGTATCGGATATAATCGACGCGGGCCCGGAAACTGGGAAGGACCTGATACAAAATAAAGGGCAGAGAAAGCAGCAAGATAAAAGGGGGGATTGACCAGCGACGGTGAAGCGGATAAGTAAACTGCCGAATCAATAAAAAACCAGCCAGCATGTAAAAACAAATCAGTCCGATCCGTACCGCCAACACATGCAAGAAAAAAAGAAAGAAAACACACAAGAGGACGATGATCTTACGCGTACGAGATGACACATCATTCCATTGCATTTGTAGCCACCAGCAGCAGGCCACGATCAACCAACTGAATCGAACGCGGTCATTTCCAAGCGGAGTAGGCAAAGATCCTCCCTGCAAATAGTCCACTCGCACTGATTCGGTGTCCGCGATCCATGGTGTGATTGAATATAAACAACCTAATAAGGTGAGCAGAACCAATATCCAGCCAATCCGTTGCATGGATTTTTTTTCAATCGATAACCCTACCCAACCCAAGGGCAGCAACAATAGCGGCAACTTGATGCGAATAATATCCTGCCAACTATCATGATCGGCGCTCCATAGTCCCGACACAAACGGAAGCAGCCAGAGCAGACCAAGGATCCATGCTAATCTGTCCCAGCTGGCCGCTGTCAACCAATTTTTGAATCCCAGCCGGAAGGGCGCGGCAAGAAAAAAAATTCCGATCGAAACCGACAGCAGGGCTCTGGAGACGAAAAGGCCCACGACCATTGCCACCAAGGCCCCTACTGCCACCTGCTCAGCAGAAATGGATATGCGAGAGAAGATCGATGATTTCATTACCTTGGCGTACGAATAAACATACAACTTAGTTGGGGATGTGGGATAAATGGATCGATCAAATACAACAGGGAGATGTACGTGCGCTGGCGCGTGCCATTTCGATGGCAGAGAATGAACCAAGCGGACTGCTCGAAGCGTTGGCACAAATCAGCATTCCATCGAAACCAGTGATCGGAATCACGGGTCCTCCCGGTGCTGGCAAAAGCACTCTCACCGATGCGCTGATTGGCGCCTTGATCGCTGATGGAAAATCAGTTGCCGTTCTCTGCGTGGATCCTTCCTCTCCTTTTCATCAGGGAGCAGTATTGGGTGATCGGATTCGGATGAGTGAATGGTACACGCATCCCCATGTTTACATTCGATCACTGGCGACTCGAGGTGCGTTGGGTGGATTGCATCCTCGCATTTTGGAGATCACCGATCTGGTAAAATGTTTCACTGCTGATTGGATCTTGATTGAAACCGTCGGGGTAGGACAAAGCGAGGTCGAAGTAGCGGGACTTGCCGACCGAACGCTGGTGGTATTGGTACCCGAAGCAGGAGACGAAATACAAACCATGAAATCGGGATTGCTGGAGATCGCTGATTTGTTTGTAGTGAATAAATCGGATCGTCCCGATGCTGCCCGCTTCCGAAGTCACCTCGAAAGAATGGTGCAGGAAGATCGTGCAGCCGGAACCACCATTCCCATCATCAACACCGTAGCCACAGAAAAACAGGGCATTGATGAACTGTTGGTTGCCTTGAAAAACCTGTTGGCATCTCCTACTCAGGCAACACGCGAAAAATTATTGATGATGGAGAAAGCCAAACACTTGCTCAGAGAGGCATGGCTGCAAAAATTGGATGCCGGAAAAATGAAAGCCTCGTTGAACGAGGCTATGCAGTCAGGTGATTTTAATTTGTATGCCTGGGTGAAGCATTATGCCAACTGATCGACATCTTGGTTTGATTTCCACCACTTATAAGCCAAAAAGCCAATAATGGCCAGTGGCATGAAAGCCAGATAAAGAATACCGCTGTTCATCCCCTCTGCAGGCTTCTCCCCCAACTGCTGCGCAGTCTTTGTGCAAACTGAACACTGTGCCTGCACCTGCAGACCAACTACCAAACTAAAAACTAATATCGTAACAACTCTTCTCAAACGATTAACTATAAACTAACTATCCAAACTTCCCAAACTATCCAAACTCCTCAAACTAATTCCATCCGCTTCTGCTCCTTCTTCCGCTCCTCCTCATTCAGTGTAACCTTCCGCATGCGAATAAAGTTCGGTGTCACCTCAATACACTCATCTTGCTGAATGTACTCCATACACTCTTCGAGTGTCATTTGCGTTTTAGGCGCGATGCGGGTGGCATCATCACTTCCGCTTGCGCGGTGGTTGGTGAGTTTCTTGGCCTCTGTCACATTCACTACCAGGTCTCCGGGCTTGATGTTCTCAGCTACGATCTGTCCGGCATACACTTCCTCTCCGGGTTCAACGAAGAAGGTTCCGCGGTCCTGCAGTTTATCGATCGAATATCCCGTTGAACGGTCCTGAAACTTGGAGATCAGTACTCCGTTATTTCTTCCGGGGATGGGTCCTTTCCAGGGTTTGTATTCACGGAAGCGATGGGCCATTACTGCTTCGCCGGTAGTGGCCGTGAGCATTTGAGTACGTAGACCGATCAATCCGCGGGAAGGAATATCAAATTCCAGGTGCTGCATGCTGCCTTTGGTTTCCATCACCAGCATTTCACCTTTTCGGCGGCTGACCAGATCAATGACTTTAGAGGCAAATTCCTCGGGCACATCAACCACTAAGGTTTCATAGGGCTCCGACTTGACTCCGTCGATTTCTTTTACAATTACCTGGGGTTGTCCCACCGTCAATTCATATCCTTCCCGACGCATGGTCTCGATGAGGATACCCAGATGCAGAATGCCACGACCATAAACCAAAAAACTATCTCCTTCAGGCGTATCCACTACGCGCAAGGCAAGGTTTTTCTCCATTTCCTTCATCAAGCGGTCGCGGAGGTGACGAGAAGTAACAAACTTTCCATCCTTCCCGAAGAATGGAGAATTATTGATGGAGAACATCATGTTCATGGTGGGTTCATCCACTGCAATACGAGGAAGTGCCTCCGGATTTTCGGCATCGGCAATGGTATCTCCGATGTTGAAATCCTCAATACCTACCACGGCACAAAGATCCCCGGCGTTCACTTCGCTCACTTTTTTCTTGCCCATCCCTTCAAACACATATAATTCCTTCACACGGCAACGCTTTGCTGAACCATCGGCCTGCATGAGTGCGATGGACTGATTTTCTTTGATAGAACCACGGCTTACTTTTCCCACGGCGATTCGTCCGAGGAAAGAAGAATAATCAAGCGAGGTGATCTGCAATTGCAGGGTTCCTTCAGCTACTTTGGGAGGCGGCACGTGCTGAATGATGCCATTGAGCAGGGGACGAATATTATCAATCGGCTCCAACGAATCGTTGAACCAACCATTCTTACCACTTCCGTAATAGGTGGGGAAATTCAATTGTTCTTCCGTCGCATCCAGGTTGAAGAAAAGTTCAAATACGGCATCGTGTACTTCATCGGGTCGGCAATTGGGTTTGTCGACCTTGTTGATCACTACGATCGGACGTAGGTTCAACTGAAGTGCTTTTTGCAATACGAAACGCGTTTGGGGCATGGGCCCTTCAAACGCATCCACCAACAGAATAACACCATCGGCCATTTTAAGTACTCGCTCTACCTCGCCTCCAAAGTCGGCGTGCCCGGGCGTATCGATCACATTGATCTTGAAACCCTCATATACCACCGCGGCATTTTTTGAAAAGATGGTGATGCCACGCTCCCGCTCCAGGTCGTTGCTATCCATGATCAACTCACCGGTTTCCTGGTTTTCACGAAAAACCTGTGTGGCATGTAAGATCTTGTCTACCAGCGTGGTTTTTCCGTGGTCAACGTGGGCGATGATGGCTATGTTTCTGATATTCATGTAGTTGTTTAAAAAGGCAGCGCAAAGGTACGCCATTTAAGTTGAGAGTAGAGAGTAGAGGGTAGAGTTAATAAGTTCTAAACCCTAAACTCTCAACTCTAAACTATATTTAGGGATGAAATTTTTGAAAATCACCGGCATTATTTTGCTGGCACTCATCGTAGTATATCTGGCCGGACCCAAACCAGCCAAGCCCCGTTTTAACAATGAATTACCAGCAATCCCCGCAGAAGCGCTGGCATTGGAAAAATATGTAGCCGATCAGGAGGCGAAGCACAAACTCAAACCAGATAACCAGGCACGCATCGTTTGGCACAACGATTCAACCAAAGCAGTCACCGAATACGCCGTTGTATACCTTCATGGATTTTCCGCTTCGCAGGAAGAAGGTGATCCGGTGCACCTCGATTTTGCCAAAAAGATCGGTGCCAATCTATACCTGAGTCGCTTGCAAGCGCACGGACTTGACACCACGCATCCGTTGGCCAGTTTTACTGCCGAGGGTATTTGGAATAGTGCCAAAGAAGCATATGCCATCGGTAAGCAGATCGGTAAAAAAGTGATCCTGATGTCAACTTCCACCGGCGGCACCGTTGCCTTGAAGCTTTGTGCCGAATACCCCGATATCGCGGCCTCCATGTTGTTCTCGCCCAATATCGCCATCAATGATTCAAAGGCCTGGATGCTGAATAATCCATGGGGAAAACAGATCGCAGAAGCCATCGTGGGTGAATTCCGTGTGATTCCAGATACCACCGAGGCCTATGCAAAGTATTGGGATCGTCGCTACGTTACTTACTCAGTGGTGCAGCTGCAGGAACTGCTGGAAAGCACTATGAAAGCTTCGCTGTTTGAGCGCATCAAAACACCCACCCTGCTTCTTTATTATTATAAAAATGAACAGGAACAAGATCCGGTCGTTAAAGTATCTGCCATGAAACGCATGTATAGTCAACTCAGTACACCTGATTCCTTAAAAAGACAAGTAGCCTTACCCAACGTGGGCAATCATGTGATCGGATCCTGGGTAAAATCGAAGGACTTGAACAGCGTTCACCTGGCCTGTGAAGCATTTGCCAAGGATATTTTGCGTATTCCCCTCCCTCAAGAATAAATATGACATACAAAACCCGCATCGCCGGCATTGGGCACTACGTTCCGAAAAATGTAGTGACCAACAACGACCTCACGAAGTACATGGATACTTCCGATGAATGGATCCGTGAACGAACTGGCATCGAAGAAAGGCGCTATGCCGATCGATTAGGTGAAACCACTACCACCATGGGAGTAGAGGCAGCGCGCGTCGCTATCGAGCGCGCGGGAACTACAGCTGAAGAGATCGACTTCATCGTGTTTGCGACCTTGAGTCCGGATTATTATTTCCCTGGGTGCGGCGTACTGTTGCAACGCGCAATGAAGATGAAGGAAATCGGTGCGTTGGATGTCCGCAATCAATGTTCCGGATTTGTGTATGCCCTTAGTGTTGCGGATCAATTCATCAGATCGGGCATGTACAAGAACGTTTTGGTAGTAGGCGCAGAGAAGCATTCCTTCGGATTGGACTTTACTACCCGGGGAAGAAATGTTTCGGTGATCTTTGGGGATGGTGCCGGTGCAGCAGTTTTGCAACGAGCAACCCGGGAAGGGCAAGGCATTCTCTCTACGCACCTGCACAGCGACGGAGAAAGCGCTGAAATATTGGCCATGTACAACCCAGGCACCCATGCCAATCATTGGATGCCTACTCCCTTTGCATCGTTTGACGAGGCGGAGATCGGACAAACATTCTTCAGTAAGAAAATGATCGACGAGGGACAGATCTATCCCTTCATGGACGGACCCGCTGTATTCAAAAAAGCGGTCGTCAAATTCCCGGAAGTCATTCAAGAAGCACTAAGCGCTAATCAACTGGGCACAGAGGACCTTAATCTGCTTATCCCACATCAGGCCAACTTACGCATTGCACAATTCGTGCAGCAAAAATTAAAACTGAGGGATGATCAGGTTTACAACAACATTCAGCGCTTTGGAAACACTACAGCGGCTTCCGTACCCATTGCCCTCAGCGAAGCTTGGGAGCAAGGAAAAGTAAAAGAGAATGATTTGGTCTGCCTGGCTGCTTTTGGAAGCGGATTCACTTGGGCCAGTGCACTGATTCGCTGGTAAAACCAACCACATGAAACACGCAATTCTTTATATATGTATGATGCTTCTCGGTTTCGTAGTTCCTGCACAGGAAAAATGGTGTGTGTCGATGAACGGAATACAGAAACTGAAAAATGTTAGCGAAAACCGAGAAGAAAACAGGATCGAGATCGATGCCGGAGTTTTGAGTAAACCCGGCCAGTTAGAGATCAAATTCAATCGATACGATACGGCCATGAAACGTTCCATCATGGTTGATGATGCAACCGGCGGTATTCAATCTTTACAAGAGATCAAAAAGATATTTCGGATCAAGACGGCGGCACTCGCTAAATTGTTTGAGAACAGAAAAGAGCTTTCTTTTTACTACACGGAGATCCCGCGAGATATCAATAAAGCCATGACTATCCGAGTACGACCGGTTCATGTTTGTACGCTAATCCTGCAATCGAAGTGACCCGAAAAATACTTTTCATAATCAATCCCATTGCGGGCACGAGGTCAAAAAAACATCTGCCGGTAGTTATTGAGCAAGCCTGCCGCAAGGTTAGTATTGCTTTTGAGATAGTGGACTCGCCTAAAAATGGCGATTATGAAAAGATTCGAAAACGTATCCTTAATGAGCAGTTTACAGATGTGGGAATTGCGGGTGGGGATGGTACGCTAAGTGCTGCGATTGGTGCCCTGCGCGATCTTCCGGTACAATTCGGGATCGTTCCGGTTGGATCCGGCAATGGGCTTGCCAGGGCTGCTCGAATTCCGATGAATCCCACAAAAGCCATCAGTTTGATATTGATCGGACGCTCCTCCCCCGTAGATGCTTTCACAGTTAACGGAAGATTTGCTTGTATGTTGTCGGGAGTGGGATTTGATGCAGCGGTCGCTGCCGGATTTGCAGAGAGGGGACAGCGCGGATTGATAAACTATGTTCGACAGGTGATCCGTCATTTCCGAAAAGCTCCCACTTACCGATTTGAGTTGACCTGGGGCAATCAAAAAATTGAAACGGCCGGTTATTTTGTTTCTGTAGCGAATAGTAACCAATTTGGAAATGGATTCACCATTGCGCCAAAAGCTTCGTTGAATGACGGATTACTCGATGTGGTGGTGGTAAAACAGCAATCCAAGTCGAGCGTGATCCTGCGCGTACTGAAGCAGGTGCTGGGCTTTTATCGATTGCAAAATGAAAATGAAATCAACGAGAAAAAAAGGATTCTTTATATCCAATCGGATCACATTAGCATAAACAATCCCGAGCAAGCTCCCCTGCACATCGATGGCGACCCGGCTCCTACAGCAGATATGCTGCGCATCGAAATCATCCCAAGTGCCTTTTCACTGATACGCCCCTCCGGCAAGATGAATAAGCGAGCGTTGTTTGGTTTAGGAGATGGGAGTTGAGAGTTGAAGTTCAATGTTGTGAGCTTTAAGTTGAGCTCAACATCGAACGTTTGACTGTAAACCTCAACACTCAACTCCCCTCTCCTCAACTCTCAACTCTCTACCCTCTACCTCTAACCAAATACTTCACACCGATCAAACTCATCAACAAAAACATCGCTACCAATTGATGCAGTTGGGCAGCCCACTCGAAAGTCCCCCAGGTGCGAGGAACGATATGCAAGCTGAATAAGACAGAAGCGATTCCCAATAGGACTTGAAGGGTGACAATGAAAATCGGCAGCCACCAATAAAGTTTGAAGATGGGAGATTGGAGTTTGAGGCGTTGTATTTTTAGTGTTAGAAGCAGCACGCCGATCACAAGCAAATAAGCAAGTCCACGATGCACAAAATGGATCAGGATCTTGTTCTCTAAAATATTAAGCAAGCCCCACTCCGATCGCCACATCACATCGGGAATAATTGCTCCGTTGATATCTGGCCAAGTGGGTGCAGCCGTCGCGGCTTTATGACCCGCCATCAATGCTCCGAAGGCCAATTGAACGACCAGCAACGCGATCAGTCCCGTCGTCAAATTCGAAATCAATCGATCTGCAATTACTTTTTTACGCCCAACTGTCAGGTCCATCGCAAACCAAAACGTATAAGCAAACAAACCCAAGGCAAATACAAAATGTAATGCCAGGCGAGTCGGTTTTACATAAATGGCATCACCGGTCAACCCACTGGCCACCATAATCCATCCTACCGCACCCTGCAACGCTCCCAATAAAAACAGAATCAACATTGGACGGACCATCTCCTTGGTAAACCGACGCTGATACATGAAAATGAGGAAGGGAATCAGAAATACAACCCCAATTAGTCTTGCCCAGAAACGGTGAAACCATTCCCAAAAGAAAATGAACTTGAATTCATCCAACGTAAAATCAAAATTCAGGAGTTGATACTGCGGTGTAGCCTTGTACTTATCAAATTCCACCAACCAATCCGCTTGATTCATCGGAGGCAAGGTGCCCGTTACCACATTCCACTCGGTGATGGACAATCCACTGCCCGTAAGCCGCGTAATGCCTCCCAACAATACCTGCACCATGATCATGAAAATGCCCACCCACAGCCAGATCATGACCGGACGATTCGAACGCTCCCTAACGATTTGTTCCATGCCGCAAAGGTAGCCCGCCGGATGGGGACCCATAAATCTGTTTAATTTTTTACACCTTTGAATGTGCTTTTACCTTACCTGGAGAAAAACCGACTGGAAGCCGGATGCGATGAAGCCGGCAGAGGCTGCTATGCCGGACCGGTTTTTGCTGCCGCACTGATCCTCCCCCCCGATTTTCATCACCCGCTGCTGAACGATTCCAAACAAGTCTCAGAAAAACACAGAGAACTCCTCCGACCCATCCTCGAAAAAGAATCCATCGCTTTTGCTGTTGCCAGCGCTTCCGTAGAAGAAATTGATTCCATCAACATCCTACAAGCCAGCTTTCTGGCCATGCACCGCGCGATCAAATCACTGAAAAAGAAACCGGAATTTTTATTGATCGATGGCAATCGATTCAAATCCTATCCGAAGGTCGATCATCAATGCGTGATCAAAG
>CAYYXC010000007.1:0-11414 GCA_964475505.1 uncultured Chitinophaga sp. | reverse complement strand
ATACTGGCCAAAACACATCGTGACGAGTATATGCACCGCATCCATCAGGAGTTCCCTCAATACGGCTGGGACCGAAATAAAGGCTACGGCACGGCCACCCACCGAAAAGCATTAGAAATACACGGACTCACCCCCCACCATCGCCGCAGCTTCCAGATCCTGCCTAGACAGACGCAGCTGTTTTAGTTTTATTTTTTTCCGATCGGATGAAAGCGAAAGCCGTCAATAAGAAAATAAAGACTAGCAATGCTAAAAAATCATCTGTAGTCAAAAAACTGTCAGGAATTGCTCCAATAAAAAAGTGTGAACGCCCTGATGAGTCTTACACGGACTACTTGTTAAATAAATACTTGAAATAGCGTACTATCAGGAAGAGCTTTCCACAATATCAGCAACAAGTAAGTCCGCCTTGCACATTCATCGCCCTCCATCTTCCATCTCCTAACCCCTCTAAACCCTAAACTCTAAACCCTAAACTAAATAACTCCCGCTCCCTCTCGAATTACCACGGGCTCTTCATTGGAGCAGTCAACTACGGTAGATGGAATCATACCTCCAATACCACCGTCAATAACGGCATCGACCAGCTTTCCAAAATTCTCATACATCACGTCCGGGTCAGTAGTGTCTTCAATCAATTCACCGGGCAAGGAAGTACTGAGAATAGGGCGACCCAATGCACGGACAATGGCCTGAGGGATCGGGTGATCGGGAATACGAAGGCCGATGGTCGACTTATTGCTCTGCAGAATACGTGGCACCAATTTACTTGCCGGAAGAATAAATGTATATGGTCCGGGTAAATGCTCTTTCAACAACCGAAACGTAGGCGTAGAGATCGGTTTGGTATACTCGCTCAAATGAGAGAGGTCATTACAGATAAACGAAAGATTGGCTTTGTGCGGCTGAATATTCTTGAGGCGACAAATGCGCTCGATCGCTGCACTTTGTAAAATATCACACCCAATACCATAAATAGTATCCGTCGGATAAATGATCACCCCACCATTACGCAAAATATCAACGGCCTGACGAATAAGCCTTGGCTGCGGATCTTTGGGATGTATTCGAATAAGCATCTAACAGGTACTTGGCAGATAGACAGGATAGACCATCCATCCGTTGCATCACAACCCCAAAACTGACTTGATTAACTGAAAAACCTGACTCCGCTCAACCAATCTCCCACACTTCTTTCCCTCTCAACAACTCATCCAAATTCCCCGGCTTCTTCTGCTCGGCAACCGCCAACTGCTCGGCCATAAGGTCTTCATAGCAAACCCGCTCAGTGGCATAGAACACTCCAAAGGGACGAGGGAAATGACCATCCTGATTCGGATCATCAAATAGTCGAGTCAATACTTGTGCTTTGTATAGATCGGTCTCATCGTGTATCCAGCAATCATCGGCTGAATATCCATCAGCAAACGAAATGATTTCAGGTTTGAGCCCGTTGAGACGAATGCCTTTATCCTTCTCAGCACCAAAAACAAGCGGCTGACCTTGCTCAAGCATTAGCGTTTCAGTCGATTTGGTTCCTTTTTCCGTAAATATCTCGAAGGCGCCGTCATTGAAAATGTTACAGTTCTGATAGATCTCTAAGAAGGAAGATCCCTTGTGCCCATGTGCACGAAGCAGCATGGCTTGCAAATGTTTGGGATCGCGATCCATCGAACGCGCCACAAAAGTCGCATCGGCTCCCAGGGCCAACGCAGCAGGATTGAAAGGATGATCGATGCTTCCCATCGGAGTCCTCTTAGTGATCTTATTCTCCTCAGACGTAGGAGAGTACTGCCCTTTCGTCAATCCATAGATCTGATTATTGAACATCAAGATGTTCACATTAAAATTGCGGCGGAGCAGATGGATCGTGTGGTTACCCCCGATACTCAAACTATCCCCATCGCCGGTGATGATCCAAACGCTTAGATCGGGACGAGAAGCTTTCAGTCCCGAAGCAATAGCCGTTGCCCTTCCGTGAATGGAATGCATCCCAAACGTGTTCATGTAATAAGGGAAACGACTGCTGCAACCGATGCCGGAGATAAAGACAATGTTCTCCCTTGGTATGCCCAAGCTGGGCATCACTTTCTGTACTTGCGCCAAAATGGAATAATCTCCGCAACCGGGGCACCAGCGTACCTCCTGGTCAGTAGCAAAATCTTTGGCTGTCAATAAGGGCTGTACCGTTGTCTCTGACATGGTACAAAGGTAACAAAGAACCCCGATCATATCAGGCGAAACAGGGGTTTCGTACATTGGGGACAAAATCATTCGGCTATGCGATTGTTCCGCTTTGTATGGATTTTTCTCTGCCTGCCCGCACTGGCCCAAAATGGAAATGAGCCCATGCGGGTCACGGATCTCACTAAGATCCGAACCATCAGTTCCGTTGCGGTGAATCCCGACGGCAACCGGGTCGTCTACTCCGTCACCGCCATCGAACCCGATAAAAAAGAAGACGAATACAACTACGTGAATCAACTCTGGTTGGCCGACCTCAGCGGCAAAACCCCACCCATGGCATTGACCTCGAAGGAAAATGCCGGACAACCGGTGTGGAGTCCCGATGGTAAACAGATCGCTTTTGTCCGCAGCGTAGAAGGCAAACCCCAAATATTCCTACTGCCGCTCTCCGGTGGTGAAGCCAAACAACTTACTTTCTTTCGATACGGAGCCAGCAATCCGCAGTTCAGCCCCAATGGAAAACAAGTTTTATTCACCGCAGCAGTGTCGTATAAAGACCTAATGAATGATGCTGCCCTCAATCCGGAAGGGAACTCCCCCACTTGGCCCTCCGAAAGACCAGGCTATCCGGAAAACTTGGTAACAGCCAAGGCCGATCCCAACGGGAATCTGGATCAGATACGGGCCTACCTCGATAAAAATGCTGCGGATCAAAAAGCAACCATCATCCACCGACTCAATTTTCAGGATGAAGCCAATATCAATCCCGCCTTGTCTTTCAGTCACTATTTCCAACTGGATCTGAGGCCGGATGCCAAACCCATCGCCCTTACCCGTGGCTTCTTCCGCTACAGCAATGCCTCTTTTCTACCCAATGGCGACTTGTTACTCATCGCACAGATCGATTCAACCAATCACCCCGACCGAACCCGGGGCAACCAGATCCGTAAACTTTCTACGGATGGAAAATGGACAACCATACACAATGGTGCAGAAACACAATACAGTAATCTGCGCGTCTCTCCCTCCGGAAAATGGATAGCATTTCTGCGCGCGCCGGAAGAGGGACTTCAAATACCCGAACTCTGCATTGCGTCTGTCGATAATCCAAACTTGATCAAAACCTATCCCTTTGATCGGAACAAAAACAATTTGCGTTGGAGTCCGGATGAAAAGAGTTTGTATTTCACCGCACAATCCAACGGAGGGGCACCCATCTATCGATTGGATATTCAGACACAAAAAATCACTCCCATTACCGGAATGGAAGCGGGGGTTTCTCAACTCGAAGTGCTGTCCAAGCAATTGGTATATGTGCAAACCAACATCGAAAGTCCCTTCGAACTCTATCGAAGCGAACTGAACGGAGAAAAAGCACAGCGCCTCAGCGAATTGAACACCGAATGGATCGCGAGCAAAAAGATCAGTCGTCCCGAAAAATTTATTTTTTACAACGAACTCAATCAGCCGGTAGAATACTGGGTGATGAAGCCCACCTTTTTTGAGCCCGGAAAAAAATATCCGCTGTTACTGGAGATACATGGCGGACCATCCTCGATGTGGGGACCCGGCGATGCAAGCATGTGGCATGAATATCAATATTTCTGCAGCCAAGGATACGGCGTGGTGTATAGCAATCCGCGCGGCAGCGGTGGCTATGGCTTGGAGTTTCTCAAGAGTAATATGAATGATTGGGGAGCAGGTCCCACCCGTGACGTACTCAAAGCACTGGATCTCACCGTCCAACAAGGATGGGCAGATACATCGAAACTATTGGTGACCGGTGGCTCCTATGCCGGATACCTCGTGGCCTGGATCATTGCGCACGACAAACGCTTTGCTGCCGCCTGCTCGCAGCGAGGCGTATATGAATTGACTACTTTTTTTGGAGAGGGAAATGCCTGGCGACTGGTCCCAAATTATTTTGGTGGTTACCCCTGGCAAGAAAACACGCGCAATACGCTGCAAAGGGAATCACCGCTAACTTATGTTGAGAACATCACCACCCCTTATATCATTTTTCATGGCGACAACGATCGCCGCACCGGATTTGTGCAAAGTGAAATAATCTATAGGAGTTTGAAAGTGCTGAACCGCCCCGTAGAATATGTGCGCCACCCAACTGCCACACATGAAATCACCCGAAGCGGTTCCAACCGTCAACGCATCGATCAGATGCTGCGCACCTATGAATTTTTTGAAAGATGGATTCAACCAAAAACCAAATGAAGTTTTCGAAGACCACCGCCATCATGGGATTGTTTATGGGGATGTTAATCATACTCACGGCTGCAAATCCCCTTCCAAAAAGAAACCTGCAGGTGCTGCCAAAAGATATCTCCGATGCGCAACTGGACAGCATCATGAAAAAATTCAACACTGCACTGGGAGTAGCTTGTAATTTTTGTCATGTACGCGTACACGATCAGACCGATAGTCTGGACTATGCTTCAGACAAAGACCCCATGAAAACCACTGCACGTAAAATGATGCGGATGACGATCGAGATCAACCGCAAGAATTTCTGGTACGACAAAAAGAAAAAGGCACACGAACTGAATGAGGTCGATTGCTATACCTGTCACCGCGGAGAAGCCTGGATTGAATCCGGTCGCTAACGCTTAGAAACAATATTCACCCGTATCGATCAGCTTCGCAGCAATGCGCCGACGAGCCTCCTTGCTGTTGAAAGGTTCGGCCTTTGTGAATCGTTTCAAGCCCAACAACATCATTCGCAATTCATCGCCACTGCCAAATGCATTGAGCGCGTCTTTACCATGCTTGTTCACTACATCAGCTGAATCATACAAATAAGTGCGTACGATATCCAGTTGCAATCGGGTTTTCTCCTCACCCACTTGCTCTGTTTGTTTACGCACCCGCAGCAGCGCACTTTCGGCGTGAAAAACAACAATGGCCATATCAGCCAGATGCATCAAGATCTCTTGCTCCTGCTCAAGTTGCATCATCAACTTTTGTGCAGCCGCACCGGAAACCAACAAGATGGCCTTTTTCAGATTATCGATTAACTTTTGCTCGGGAGCAAATAGGGTCGTATCGGGCTCACCAAAATCCGGGATGCTCATCAACTCTTTTTGAATCGCGAAGGCAGGTGTCATGAGATCGAGACGACCAGCCATGGCGCGCTTAAGTGTCATGTCCAGTGTTAACAGACGGTTGATCTCATTGGTACCCTCGTAAATACGATTGATACGACTGTCGCGGTAGGCACGAGAGATGCCATACTCCGCACTGTATCCGTTTCCGCCATGTATCTGCACCCCTTCATCTACCGCAAAATCCAACACCTCACTGCCAAATACTTTCAGCATGGCACATTCAATGGCATATTCTTCTGCTGCACCGAGTAGGGATTCATGAAAGGGCTTTCCCTCGGCCAACAATTCTTTTTCTTTATCGTCGATCCATTTTGCAGTACGATACAAAGCCGCATCTCCCACATACAGTTGAATGGCCATATCGGCCAGTTTCTGCTGAATGGCTCCGAAAGAAGCAATTGGTTTTTTGAACTGCTCACGGGTCTTGGCGTATTGAATGGAAGTGTTCAGCGCCATTTGAGCACCGCCCATCGCAGCAGCACAGAGTTTAAGTCGGCCGATATTCAGAATATTGAAAGCGATCTTGTGTCCTTTTCCGATCTCACCCAACACATTTTCTACGGGCACTTTACAATCCTGGAAATACAATTGCACGGTAGAGGAGCCTTTGATCCCCATTTTTTGTTCTTCCGGACCTTGCGTGAAGCCTTCCATGCCACGCTCTACAATAAAAGCAGTGAATTGCTTTCCATCGATTTTAGCAAACACTGTATAGATCTGTGCAAAGCCGCCGTTGGTGATCCAGCATTTCTGCCCATTGAGGATATAATGCTTCCCATCGGCGCTGAGGGTGGCCGTAGTTTTTGCACTGAGTGCATCGCTTCCGCTGTTGGGCTCTGTCAATCCATAAGCGCCAGCCCACTCACCCGTGATGAGTTTCGGAATGTATTTGCGCTTTTGCTCTTCCGTACCGAAATATAAAATGGGCAAAGTGCCAATGCCCGTATGAGCGGCTACTGCCACGGAAAAAGAATAACCTGCCCCCAGAAATTGATTGACAATGGTGGATGAAATGAAATCCTTCCCCAATCCGCCATACTCCTCCGGGAAAGAAGTTGCCAACAATCCCTGATCACCGGCTTTGCGCACCAGCGAAGCCATCAGTCCATCTTCCAATGAGTCGATTCGATCAAGGATGGGATGCACTTCGGTCTCCAGAAATTGCATACAGAGATCCCGAATCATTTGCTGCTCTTCATTGAAATCCTCCGGTGCGAAGGTTTCAGCAGGGATGGATGGACGAACCAACCACTCCCCTCCTTTTAGTGGGTGTTGTACGGATATTGTTGACATAGTGTATAGATTATTCTAAAATTACGGAGATCAAGTAGAGTATAGAGAGTAGAGTGTTGAGAAATGCAGAACTTTAACGCTAACCGTCCTCAACCCTCAACCCTCAACCCTCAACTCTCAACCCTCTACCCTCTACCCTCTACCCTCCACTATCTTCGCTTATGCTCTCTCTCACCCTGCTCCTGTTCCTGGCCTACCTCTTACTCTTGGCCAATTATACCTACCAGTGGAACCGGTTGGCAGTTTTCCATCCCTCCATCCCAAAACAAAACAGACGTTTTTCGGTTCTCATTCCAGCCAGAAATGAGCAAAATAATATTGGAAAATTGTTGGAAGGCATAATTAATCAGACTTATCCGAAAGAACTGATTGAAATCATAGTGATTGACGACGGATCAACCGATCAGACCGCGCACATTGTTCAAAACCATGCAGCCGCCAAGCTCATACAACTTCCACAAGCGGAGGGATCAGTAGGAAAAAAACGAGCCCTGGAAGCCGGCATCCGATCCGCCACGCATGAATGGATCATCACCACCGATGCAGATTCCGTACCCGCAGCGGAATGGATCGCTACCATCAATGCGTTTCTTGACAGAAAGGAGACGGTTTGTGTAGTCGGACCGGTAACATTATCCACCTCCAACGGATTGGTACAAGCTTTTCAACGATACGACCACCTCATGTTTCAGGGGATCACGGGGGCTGCCGTAGCCGCCGAACAACACGCATTGGGGAACGGAGCCAATCTCTGCTACCGAAAAGACGCTTTCGAAGCAGTGGGCGGCTTTCAAGGGATCGATCAAGTGGCCTCGGGAGACGATGTGCTCCTCATCGAAAAGTTCATTATGCAATACCCGCATCAAGTACGTTTTCTGAAATCTCACAACGCATTGGTCAAAACAGCATCCTGTTCAACCTGGAAAGAGCTATGGCAGCAACGGCTGCGCTGGGTAAGTAAGGCCGGTAATTACAAAAACATACGCCTGCAGCTCGCACAATGGATCACGGGGGGATTTAACCTGGTACTGCTGATCCAAACCCCATACTGCATTATCAATCCAAGTGAATGGAAAGCCACCCTGGCAATTTGGATCTTTAAGGCCATCATGGAATGGCAGCTGATCACATCGGTAGCAACACTGTATCGAACCAAAAAGAATTTGCTGGTTTTTCTCTTTTTACAACCGATACATGTGTGCTATTTAGTGGCAGTGGGACTACTCGGCCAACGAAGCACTTATCAATGGAAAGGAAGAACGGTTCGTTAAATCCGAATGCAGTAATTTTCGCGTAATGAATATTGATCGTTTGATACCCACTGGTGTGTGGAGTCGGTTGCGAAAAAACCGACTGGCCCTCGGAGCAGCCGGTTGGATCCTGATCAATTGCCTGGTAGCAGCAGGTGCTTATCTGATGATGCCGGATAACTCGCCCTATGCCAACCGAATCATACTTGAGATCGGAGGTGAAAAACCCGGGTACACACAATCATTTCTCTATGTCAAAAAAGTTCAAGTACCGCCTCCCACTTCATTTTGGGAGAAATTGATACAAGGAAGTCCTGATGCTTTTGAACATATTCCCATTGCTTCCGCATCTTTTGTGGGTGATAGCATCTTGGTTCAAAAACGAATCGATGAAAGTTTAAATGAACCATTGGCCTTTCATAAAAGCGCTTGTGCCGATAATCCCGTGCAGACAAAAACATTTTGGTTGGGGACAGACAAATACGGAAGGGATATCCTCAGCCGCATCCTCTTGGGCACAAGAGTGAGTTTGAGCGTGGGACTGATCACCGTGCTGCTGTCGATCGGTATTGGCGGATTGCTGGGCTCATTGGCTGGCTACTTGGGTGGAAAAACAGATGCCCTCATCATGTGGTTCATCAACGTGATGTGGAGCATTCCAACGCTGCTGTTGGTCTTTGCAATCACACTTACCCTTGGAAAAGGATTCTGGCAAATATTCATTGCGATCGGACTGACAATGTGGGTAAACGTCGCCCGACTAGTACGAAGCCAGGTGATGGCATTGAAAGAATTGGAATACATAGAGGCAACCAAGGTGCTGGGGCTGGGACCACTGCGTACGATCTTCCGTCACATTTGGCCGAATATTATTGGACCGGTTACCGTCCTCGCTGCCAGTAATTTCGCCGCAGCCATCGTGATCGAAGCAGGACTGAGTTTTCTTGGCATCGGCGTACAACCACCTATGCCCAGCTGGGGATTGATCATGAAAGAGAATTACAATTTTATCATCACGCAGAATCCAATGCTGGCCTTGGCGCCAGGCATCGCCATCATGTTGCTGGTACTCTCCTTCAATCTGCTGGGTAACGGACTACGCGATGCCTTGGATGTTCGCAGCACCAATGCCTGATCGATCCCGATCCAAACTCAATAGCAAAGCAATCGATAGAAAAAATAACGAGCCGATCTTGTCGGTTTCAATGAGATCACTCCAAAAATTTACGACCCCCAACATCACCGCTATCACCGCGATACCTCCTGCCATTTGCCTGGCCCAATCAGATTGATGGACATGATGGATCTTCTCCGCATAAAAAAGGATCGCCCCAAAAAGCAGCAGAAAAATAATCAGTCCCGGTAACCCCTGTTCGGCAGCCGTAAGCAAAAAATAGTTGTGTACGGTAGATCGTTCGGGATTGTTACTGACCCATGTTTTGAATGCAGGTATTGTGTAGGGGCGATAGGAAGTATAAAAACTGGCCGGACCAAATCCACTCCACGGGCGCTCCTCCACCATCCGAACGCCGGCAATCCATCGATAGTAACGCTCCACCGTTGATACATCTTTCCCCTCATAGGTAGCCTGCCAATGCTCCTTGAAATCGGGGTGAAAAATGGTGGTACGATAATCAGGAGCAAAATCTAAATAGCGATTGTCGTATCGAATCCAACTGAATGCCAGTATCAAGATCAGAATACAGATCAAATACCCATGGAGTAAAAGTCTTTTCTTCAACAGTAAGTAGGCGAACGCACCGATCAGTACCGCCAGCCACGCTCCACGTGCGTAAGAGAAAAAAAGTGCCAGCAGCACAATGACTAAGGCAACGTCCCAAATCATTTTTGCTTTTACAAATCGTCGGCTGAAAAAAAGAACCGGCACGAGTGTCATCAGCATGGCAGAGTAGACAACGTGATTTCTGAAATAAGGATTAACCACATCACTAACAGTTGCAAAACTGAAACCGTGAAATGCATGGCGGATGAGCGTACATATAGCGAGAAGAAACAAGGGGATATACAAGGCGTATAAAAACTGACGTGATCTGTCCTTACCCCGCAGCCAGAGCAAAGGAGCAAGAAAAAAAGCCCCCACATACCAGCTTTTAGCGAGCATGAATTTAAAAGAGAGCCAGGGTGTTGTTGATAACGTAGAAGCGACAGCCATCCAACCCAGCCACAACAAAAACAGGATGCACAAGGGATGCGTCCATGTGGTAGTCGGCTGGACACTTCTTCGATAGACCCAATGTGCGATCGCAAGAATAGAAACTGCCAACATCAATGGTTCATCTGGCAGATCCGTAGCCAAACGATCTGAAAATGAATACCCAAAAGAAAAGGGAATACTGATCCAAAGCAAGATGAGCAAGGTGATCGGATGATACCAACCAATAAATCCCAATGCAAAAAAAACAGGGATCAAAACGAACGCACTCACATCAAAATAAAAATATGCCAGCAACGATGGAGCGATGGCAGCAAATGACAACCATTTACCGAACCTATGTACTTGACTATAGGCCATAAATAGTTCGCCGCTCCGACCAAAGAGAAAACATCAACCATACCAAGAGCGCCACCGCAGTAGTCAACCCCAATGTTAAAACCCAATCAGGTTTATCAGGGAAAACGGCAGGCACGGCAGGATCTAGTACATGTATGGCGGATGGACGTTGTTCCAACAGCAAGCTGTACTCTTGTATCAAGTTTTGGTATAAAGAACGAAAACGCAATCGTTCGGTTTCTGAAAGAGAGTCGGATGATAATTCCAACTGAGTCAGGGCGCGTTGTAAGGCTGCACGCGTTTGAAGATTTTCAGTACTAATCAGATCCCGATGCATCGTATTCAATACATCCGTAATGGCATTGGCCAATTGAGCGGCCAGGGATGGATCGGTATCCCAAACCCTCACCTTTAACTCCCCGTGATCGCTTTTATACACATCCGCGTTTTTCTTCAAGCGATAAACGGCCTTGGCAAAGGCATGCTCACCGCTCTCAACTAATGAGTAATGATCAACCAGATTGAATCGACGAACAAGCGGACGATATACAGAATCGAGCTGGCCGCTGCCAACCAATAAATCAAGTTGATCGGTTTCGCCCAACGGAGCGTACAATTGCTGGATCTGCGTTCTGAAAATTCTGCCCGGGTCTGTTGCATATAAGTTTGAAGCCACCGACGTGGTTTCGCTTTTATACTTCACCGGTTGAAACCATAAAACGAGTACGGCAACTGCCCACACTGCCAATAACCAGACGATCAGTGATCGTCCCCGTCGCTGAAAAAATTGAATCAGGTCTGGCATATTGAATGCGATTGTATTAATGAATAAACCAAATCAGCACAGAAGTAAATATAACGACTAAATAGCTGGCATAAGGATGCGAGATATCCAATCGACGATGGACGATATAAGTGAGTACAAGTCCTGCAAAAACCTGACTTATCAACGCAGAACGTGCCGCGCCAAGCGCCCCGAATGCTGGTATCCAATAAGCCGACAGCGTGATGTGCAAGAGCAGTGCAATGGCAATCACTTTTTGGAAAAGAGCA
>CAYYXC010000006.1:0-29536 GCA_964475505.1 uncultured Chitinophaga sp. | reverse complement strand
TCTTTGCTTTCCAGCGCGCCCAGCATTTCGATCAGGAACTTGGCGTTGAAGGCGATCATCATATCCTCTCCGTCGTATTGACACTTCATGCGCTCATTTCCTTCCTGGCTGAAGTCAATGTCTTGTGATGCCAACTGCAACTCACTTCCGGAAATATTAAGGGCTACCTGGTTGGTGCTTTTGTTGCTGAATACATTTACGCGGCGAAGGGCTGACTGAAAATCATTCCGATCAACCGTAAGCGAGTATGGGTTCTCTGCGGGGATCACGACTTTGTAGTCGGGGAAGCGGGCATCGATCAGTCGGCAACTCATCTGGGTGCCACCGTGTTTTACAAACAGGTGATTGCTGTTGTAGCTGATCGTAATCTCGTCATTTGAATCCGGAATAGCTGCTTTAAGCAGGCTTAGTGGTTTGCGGGGAACGATGAATGATTCGGTCTTTGGGCATTTTACATCGGTTCTGCGGTAGCGAACCAATCGGTGTGCATCGGTTGCCACACACTGCATGCCTTTTTTATCAAGCTCAAAGAAAACCCCGGTCATAGCGGGACGAAGATCGTCGGTGCTGGTGGCAAACAATGTTTTATTGATAGCGGTTACCAGCGCATTGGCGGTTGTAGTGAAGCTGGTGGCATCGTCGGCAACGGGCTCCTTGGGGAAGTTATCCGGATTTTCACCCATTACCTTGTACTTACCATTGTTGCTGGTGATCTCGATACCGAAATTTTTATCGATGTTGAATGTGAGCGGTTGATCGGACAAATTCTTTAAGGAATCAATCAGGATCTTGGCCGGAATACAAACGCGCCCGGATTCTTTAGCATCAATATCAACCTGTACCCGCATTACCGTTTCGAGATCGGTTGCTACAACGGTCAGCTGGCTCTTATTTATCTCAAATAAAAAATCTTCCAGAATGGGAAGCACGGTATTGGCATTGATTACGCCGGAAATGTGCTGTAATTGACGAAGAAGGGAGGCTGAGTTTACGAGGAATTTCATGTGGACGATTTGGGGATTAACCAAGGGCACGAAACTACATATTTTTGGCCCTTTCCGGGAGGGTGGGGGATTACTCGTGGATTACCTCTCCGAAATGTTTAAAAACAGCCAATGGCTCCTTTTCGTCCAACTAAAAAAGCCACACCCGAGCAAGCCCTTCAACTCTTGAAGGTGTTTTGTGGCTATCAGGAAAGATGCCATGAGGAGGTTAAAGAGAAGTTGAGAAGCCTGGGGGTTTGGGGGGGTGACCAGGACACGATCGTTTCCAAACTGATCGAGGAGAATTACCTCAATGAAGAGCGATTTGCAAGAGCATATGCGGGTGGAAAGTTTCGGGTAAATAAATGGGGCCGAAACCGGATCAAGTATGCGCTGAAGCAGAAAAGAGTGAGCGAGTATTGTATAAAAAAGGGATTGCAGGAGATCGATCAGGACGAATACGAGCGCGTGTTGGGGCGCTTGGCCAAAGAAAAATTTGCTACCCTCAATGGCCATAAGGCGTTTCGAACCAATAAAACCGTTACCTATTTGATGGGACGAGGATTTGAATCAGACCTGATCAGAGTGGCGCTGGCTTCGATTTCGGACGGGGACGAATAAAAATAGAAACCTTGGTTCCGCTGCCGGGTTAGTTTTCGGCATTGCCTAATTTTACCCTTATATGCAACCCCTTTCTATCGGCATACTTCAAACTTCTCTGTTTTGGGAAGATCGGACACAAAACTTGCGCACCATCGGTGATAAGTTGGCTGCATTGCCTTCCAGTATCCACCTCACTATTTTGCCGGAAATGTTCTCTACCGGATTTTCCATGAATCCTTCCCGCTTTGCCGAAACAATGGAGGGGAGTACCATTCAGTGGATGAAAAAAATTGCGGCTGAAAAAAAGACCATCTTGGCCGGAAGCACTATGATAGAAGAAGCAGGTGCTTATTACAATCGCCTTGTTTGGATGCTACCGAATGGAAAGTTTGGCCAATACGACAAACGCCATTTGTTTGGATATGCAGGAGAAGACCAACATTATTCTACCGGAAAAAAAAGACTGATCGCCTCTGTGAATGGATGGCGGATCAATCTTCAGATCTGTTACGACCTCCGCTTTCCTGTTTGGGCAAGACAACAATCTACCCTCGATGAGCAGGGTAAGTTGACGCCCGAATATGATGTACTGGTCTATGTAGCCAATTGGCCTACGCGCCGAGCCGCGGCCTGGAAAACCCTGTTGCGCGCCCGAGCCATCGAAAACCAATGCTATGTTATAGGCGTAAATCGGATCGGAGTGGATGGCAATGGAGTCGACCACAGCGGAGACAGCGCCATCATTGATCCTACCGGCGAGATCATTCACTCCTGTAACGATCGTGATGAATTATTTACCGGCACATTGGATCCATCTCTTCTCAGCGAAGCAAGAGAACGTTTTCCATTTTTGCAAGACGCCGATCCGTTTATGATCCTTTCCGACGATTTTCCCGAATCAGCCTCGTAGTTGTTTGCATCTTGTTATCGTAGTTGCGCTTTACCGACTCAACCGTCGGACCAACCAGCACATCCGGAATGATACCCCTTCCGTTATTCGGTGCTTTATCACCCATAACCATCCGAAAAAGCGGTAAACGAACCCGCACACGGGTATTTGGCAGCGTTACTTCCGGAATCTCCCATGCCGAATTGCCGTAGGCACCTCCGCCCGTTTCTTCACCGATCACTGTTACATTTTTTTGCCCCTTTATCGAGTTTATAAAAAGCGTAGTGGCAGAAAAGCTGTTTCCTCCGGTCAAAATATAAATCCTTCCATTGAAGTGATTGCTCTTTTTAGCAGAGAAGCGATGTCTCTCAAAATATCCGAAATGATAAAGCCCGTCTTTTCTTTTTCGGGTCAGAAAAGGCATAGATAATTGTATGGCGGTGTTACGATGGATATATTTTCCGTAGCGGGAGCCCCTTCGAATCGCATACAGACTATCTGCGATCTTGAAACGATGATCCGACAAGTATCGTGTAAGCGCCGTGGAATGACCAACCCGCCCGCCACCGTTGTTTCGAACATCGACGATCAGATCCTCTGTACCATTTTTTCGAAGCAATTTGAATCCTTTTCGAAAGAAGGATCGCAATCGACCATTCTGCCCAAAACTGTTTATGCGCATCAGCGCCTGCTTCTCCTGTTGATCGATCTGTAGCATTCGGATCCCTTCCAATCGGCGAACCCTTTTTTGCTTTTTGGTAAGCACGGGCGTCTGTATCTTTTTTACAGTGTCGCGTACAGGCGTATACATGGAACGCGTTATCGTTTGTCTGTTTCCCTTTAAGTCAACCAAATCAATACTCAGCACAGAACTAGTATCGAGAAATTGTCTGTAGTAGGAACCGAAAGTTCCCCAGCCACTCAATGCTTGGTATTTATGCGTTTCATTAAAACCATCCCCAAATATGAAAGGAAACAGGGAATCGTATATGGTTTGAGTAGATCGACCATTGATCGATAAGATCTGCGCACCCCGCACCAGCAACGAATCAGCCGGGTCAAGATTTCCCAAAACGAGCATGGTGTCGGACCAGCATTTTACGCTGATCGGAAAGAGTTGTTTTATGCGAGCCGTATCGGAAAATTTTTGCCAAGCTTTTGAATTTCGAACGCTGGTATGTCCGCAGCGGATCGATGATACCAGCGGACGAAGCAGTTTTCGGAATTCCGGTTCTGTCATGGGCTGATTTATCGATGCTTCGGCGAGGGAATAATTCTTCTGCCAGTCCTCAGGAGATTGATACCAATACAAACCCGGGTGGTGAGTCTCCAATACACCTTTTAATATCGACAGATCTTTTTTGAGTGCGGCCTCCTCAAATTTTTTCTCAGCATCAAAATTCACCCGCGCTGCCCGGCAGCCAAGCAGCAAAAGGCTCAAACAGAATAGACCAACAAATGATAGCCGCATCTATTTATTGTAATGATTCCACCCTTGTGCGGTGATCGCATGTTTGCTTCCGCCCTTTGTTAAAATGTGTGCACCCTGTTCCGGCTCGGTCATGTATCCTACTACACTTATTTGTTCGTTCAGGGTTAGTTTATCGTAATCGGCTTGCGAAATCGTGAAAAGCAATTCATAATCTTCTCCCCCACTCAGGGCGCAAGCGGTGGGATCGATCTCAAATTTGAAAGCTGCGTTTCGCATGGCATCTGCGATTGGCAACTTTTCCTCATACAATACACAACCCAGGTTGCTTTGCTTGCAGAGGTGAAGGATTTCCGAACTGAGTCCATCGCTGATATCCATCATCGCAGTTGGAGAGATCTCCGCATCATCCAAGAACTCCACAATATCTTTTCTTGCTTCCGGTTTCAATAACCGACCCACCACATAGGATTCTCCTTCCAGGTCGGGCTGCACACCGGGGGATTCTAAAAAAATCTTTTTCTCTCTTTCCAGGAAAAGAAGTCCAACATATGCACCACCTAAATCACCACTGACACAAAGTAGATCTCCTTTCTGGGCGTTATTTCTGGTTACGTATTTATTGGGTGCCACTTCTCCGATGGCTGTTACCGAGATCATAAATCCTTTTTGTGAAGCCGTGGTATCGCCCCCTATCAGATCCACTCCATATTTCTCACAGGCAGCATAAACGCCTTCGTAAAACTCAGATACTGCTTCCACGCTGAATCGATTGCTCAATCCAATGCTCATTAAAATTTGAGTGGGGGTCGCATTCATTGCGTAGATATCCGACAAATTCACCACCACACTTTTGTACCCAAGGTGTTTGAGTGGTGTATACATCAAATCAAAATGAACGCCCTCCAGCAAGAGGTCTGTAGACACGACAGTTTGTTTTCCAAAATGGTCGATCACTGCTGCATCATCGCCTACACCCACCAACGAGGAGGCATTTTTCAACTCGATGTTTTTTGTAAGGTGATCGATCAGGCCGAATTCACCGATTTGACTAATCTCTGTACGCTCTTGGCTCATAGTTGATGTGTATTGTTGATTACGCCTACCAATTCATCGTGTATATGTCCGTTACTGGCCAGCACCGCATGTTGATAGATACTAAACGGCTCTCCCTGGTGATTTGTTATTTTTCCTCCAGCCTCTGTGACCATCAATGCGCCTGCAGCACTATCCCACGGCTCCAGTTTGTGTTCATAAAACCCATCAAATCTTCCTGCAGCCACCCAACACAAATCAATTGCCGCCGATCCGATGCGACGCACCGGCACTCCTTTTTTCACAAAGCGCGCAAATACGTCAAGCGGACCATTCGGTTTATCGATGTATGTATAGGGGAAGCCGGTTACAAGACAGGCTTTGATGGCTCGGGTTTCTGTACTGACGCGAATGGGTTTATCGTTCAGGAAGGCCCCCTTACCTTTTTCGGCAAAGAATAGCTCTTTTAGATGCGGATTGTACACCACACCCATGATCAATTCGCCATCCTTTTCAATACCAATAGATACGGCATTCAAGGGAATACCGTGTGCAAAATTGACCGTACCGTCGATCGGGTCCACGATCCACTTGAATGTATCGGTTTGTTCAGACGAGCCGGACTCCTCTGCCAGGATCATATGTGTCGGATAGGCAGCGCGAATGACAGCGAGAATGGCTTTTTCTGAAGCATGATCTGCTTCCGTAACCAGGTTGTTGACCCCCTCTTTGTTGTCGATCCGGAAATCCCCGTTGAAGTATCGAAGGATCTCGGCTGCTCCGGCGCGGGCAGCTTCTATCAGGGTAGATTGGAGCATACGCAAAGATACCCCCTCATCGCCCTAGTATGACGAACGTATTTTGTTGGCGCAATGAAATGAGTTTACTTCGGCTTTCCACGATGCCCCTGCTGTCTATAATAATGGTGAACTACCGGGTCCCTGATTTTCTGGAGACCAGCCTAATGTCCATTCAAAAAGCATCGGATGGAATGGATATAGAGGTGATCGTGATCGATAACCATTCCGAAGATGGCACTATTGATCGCCTTTCTCCGTTGTTTCCCGCAGTCAGTTTTATTCAATCATTACAAAACCTGGGATTTGCCAAAGCATCCAACCGGGGATTCCGGGAAAGCAGCGGCGAGTACATTCTTTTTTTGAATCCAGATACCATAATCGCTGAGGACAGTTTGCGCGGCTCCATCGAGCACTTGAGGTCTATTCCTAAGGCAGGAGCGTTGGGCATTCGCATGATCGATGGAAGGGGATGTTTCCTTCGTGAATCCAAGCGTGCCTTCCCGGATACAACAACTGCCTTCTATAAAGTCATCGGACTTTCCGGTCTATTTCCCCGCTCTCCTCGATTTGCCAGGTATCATTTAGGCCATCTGGCAAACGATCGTAATCATTCTATTGACGTGGTTTGTGGTGCCTATTTTATGGTACATCGATCGGTGTTGGAGCAAGTGGGCGCTTTCGATGAAAACTTTTTTATGTACGGCGAGGATATCGATCTGAGTTATCGAATTCAACAGGCCGGCTATCAAAATCAATATTATTCTGGGGCGACCATTCTCCATTTCAAAGGCGAGAGCACCCGAAAGCAAAGTTTTCGTTACGTAAAACTTTTTTACGGAGCGATGAGTCAATTCGTTCGAAAGCATCGATTGCAACATCCGCTTTTCACTGCAGGTATTCAGCTCGGGATTGGTCTGCGGGCATTTGTTTCTGCGCTGCGTCGACTCATACAGCGGGTGGGAGTATCTGCGTTGGACGGATCGCTGATCCTCTTGAGCTTTTTACTGATCCGATCTATATGGTCTACTTCAGTTCGCCCCGAAGTCAACTATCCCGAGAATATTCTCTTGCCAACTTCCCTGTACGCCTTGTTCTATTTCACGATTGCGTTGCTATCGGGTCTGAACCGAAAGCCCTTTAGTTGGTCTTATTTTTTTCGATCCAACCTCTTCGCTACGGCCGTTCTGCTGATCGGCTACTCTCTGCTTCCTGAATCCTTGCGCTATTCAAGAGGAATGGTAAGCTTGGGATCGCTGCTCTCTATAAGCATTCTTTCTTGCTGGCGACTTCTTTTGTTACGCTTGAACCTCATTTCACCTTATTCACAGGAACGTTTGCAATTTCCTGTACTGTTTATTGGGACGGACCAATCTCGCCGACAGATTGAGCAACTATATAAGGCGCAGCCATCTGCCACTTTTCTTCATCTGGAACCGGATTTGTCTCGAGAAAAAATGACCCAGCGTCTAAACGGATACCACGCACTTATCCGTTTTTCTGATATCGTCTTTTGTACCGGAGATCTTCCCTATCGTTATATGTTTTCGCTGATGGAGGAGTGGGGAGATCGCTTCACTTATCGATTTTATACCCCCGGAACATCTTTCATTCTTCCGCTGCGCACCGCGTGATTGACTATCTTCGCAGCAGTTGATCTGTTGGTTATGGCGAATATCATCGACATCAAAATTCCTCGTGCATTGGCGGCGGCTCTCCGCATCCCACAAAACGATGCTCGACGCCAACAATTACGTGTATTAAGAAAACTATTACGCAAAGCCCGCTTCACTGAATTCGGTCAGCAGAATCGCTTTGACGATATTCTCTTAAGCAGACATGCCGGAAAAAAATTCCAGGAGATCGTTCCGATACACGACTACAATTCTATCTACGAGCGCTGGTGGAAAAAAACATTGGACGGTGTTCCTGATGTTGCCTGGCCTGGTAAGATCAAGTACTATGCACTCAGCTCTGGAACCTCTGAAGCCGCCAGCAAGTACATTCCGGTAACAAATGAAATGGTTCGCAGCAATATGATCAATTCCGTTCGGCAATTGATCAGCATTATCCGATACGAGGAGGCGAACAAACGCGCGATGACCAAAGGATTTCTCATGCTGGGCGGTGCTACGGATCTTAAAAAGGGGAAAGCCGGTTGGTATGCGGGTGATCTGAGTGGCATTCTTGCCAAAAAGCGCCCTTTTTGGTTTCAGACTTTTTATAAGCCCGGCGGACGCATAGCAGCGATCGCTAATTGGAACGACAAGTTGAATGAGATCGTTGAGCATGCGAAAGAGTGGGATATTGGCTACATCGTAGGCGTTCCCGCCTGGTGTCAGATGTGTATGGAAATGATCATCGATCATTACAAACTGAATAATATACACGAGATCTGGCCCAACTTCAGCTTTTTTGTACATGGCGGTGTTGCCTTTGAACCCTATAAGAAAGGTTTTGAAAAACTGTTGGGCAAGCCGATCGTATACATCGAGAATTATTTATCCAGCGAAGGATTCATCGCCTACAAAACCCGCGAGCATGCCAAGGGGATGCAGCTCATCCTCAATAACAATATCTTCTTTGAATTCATTCCGTTCGACGAGAAAAATTTTGATGCCGAAGGCAATCCTCGTCCCGGCGCAGAGGCCAAAATGATCCACGAGGTAGAAGCAGGAAAAGAATACGCGTTATTGATGAGCACGAATGCCGGTACCTGGCGCTATTTGATCGGTGATACGATTCGATTTGTGGATCTGGAGCACCACGAAGTAGTGATCACTGGGCGCACCAAACATTTTTTGAGTTTGACTGGCGAACACCTCAGCGTTGACAACATGAACAAAGCCATCGAGCAAGTGAGTCAGGAGCTGAATGTGAGTATTCCCGAATACACCGTAGTGGGATTTCCGTATGAGAATTTCTTTGCTCATCGCTGGTACGTATCTACGAACGACGCGGTAGATCCTATTCAACTTCGCAATCGGATCGATGCCGTTTTGAGAGAGCTGAACGATGATTATGCTACCGAGCGAGATAGTGCATTGAAGGAAGTGTTTCTGGAAGTTTTGCCTCAGGAGGCCTTTCTTCAATTCATGGAAGAGAAAGGAAAGATCGGAAGCCAGCATAAGTTTCCCCGCGTAATGAAAGGAAAGATGTTGGCTGATTGGGAAGCGTTTCTCCGTCGCCGTTAATACCATGTCTATACAACCCGCAGCGAAAACATTTTGGACACGATTCAGGCAGATCGTTAAACGGGTATTTTTTTTCTTGTTTGTCTTTCATCTTTCTTATGTCATCTTGCTCAGGTGGGTAGATCCTCCGCTTACCATAACTCAGTTGGTCAATTGGGTACAAGGAAATGGATTGAAGCGTGACTATGTAGATCGGTCCAATATCTCTGCACAAGCCATGCTGGCAGTGATGGCTTCGGAGGACCAAAACTTTTATAAGCATACCGGATTTGACTGGGATCAGATCGAAGCAGCGGTCAGGCACAATGAACGCCGGCCGAAGAAAATACGCGGTGCCAGTACCATCAGCCAGCAAACCGCGAAAAATGTTTTCTTATGGCAAGGGCGCAGTTATGTTCGTAAAGGACTTGAGGTCTATTTTACTTTTTTGATCGAACTGTTTTGGGGAAAGAAACGAATCTTGGAGGTTTATTTGAATGTAATCGAAATGGGACGCGGGGTTTTCGGAATAGAAGCTGCTGCGCGTCATTATTTCAATAAGCCCGCCAGCCACTTAAATCGCGCTGAAGCTTCGATGATCGCCGCGGTTCTTCCCTCTCCGAAAAGATATAAGATCAAACCACTTTCAAATTATGTTGCCGGACGCGCTCGTTTCATACAAACACAAATGAGTTATATCTCTCCGGTGCCAGAAATACAGGTGCTGATTCGTTCAGGGGCAAAAGGAACTTACTGAGTGATTTTCAATTTTATTTTTCTGCTGTTATGTGTAGGCGGGAGTTCGGGCGCATTCAAGGCCATTATCAAAATGTATTCTCCGGGGGGTAGCGATTGTTTGTGGTTGACAGTGAAATATTCTCCATCACTCGAAGGATACCAGCAAGTCCCTTCGATCATCCAATCTTCTATCCACCGGCCGTATTGAAAAACTCCGATGCGACATGCATCAATTCTGCCGCCGTTACGAGCGCGAAAAAACTCGCCTGCCAGGCGAATCGAATCACCCGATCGGGCAATGATGCTGTGCTCAAGTGGTTTGAACCAATGTTTAGAGGTGCCCTGAAAAGAAGAATCGATTCGATATCCGACCCAACCCAGCGGCGTTAAAATGGAATCGGTAAAACGATGCATATCGTAAATGTCTACGATGGCAACCGGCTTTCCTTGCATGGAATCTTCAATGGCCCAGAAATTATAATTGCTTCTGCGTTCCCGATAGAAGTTCAGGGAGTGTGTTGGTTGTCCACTGTAAAATGCATATTTCGAAGCACGCTGGTAGGAGTTCAGCCAAACAACAGGTAATCCATTCGTGCGTTTTTTCAATGTGTCCGGCCAAGTCTTCCAGGAATGAAATCTGGATTGGATCGCTTTTGCTGGAATAACGTCTGCGATCATACCGATCCGAACGATCAGCACCAGCAAGAGACCAACGGGAAGCAATCGGTATACGATTCTCTCCCATTCCAGTCGATTAGCCAGATATCCGTGTGCCAACAGGATCAATGGGATCAATGCCGGGGCGGTCCAGTTTCCCTCTACTCTTCCCCGAAACGAACTCAGCAGAAAGAAAGCGTAGATGCCTATGGCCGTAAACCGAAGGGCCCGTTCGAGCGGCGTCTGCACCCGATATAAAAAGGCAGCAGGTAAGAGTAGCAATCCGACCAAGGGGCCGGGCAGCAGCAATTGTCCGACCAAGTATTCGATCGTGTAAGAAAATTTATAGGGATTGACATTGCTCTCCTGCAAGTGATAACGAAAACTTACCCAATCGTGTTGATACTGCCACCAAAGATGTGGCGTAAATAATAGCAAGGCGAGTATGCCCGCAGCATAAACATAGTATGAGCGGAACAATTTGAGGTTCGAGAGTAGGGTGAAGAATAAGATCAGTACGCCGTGGTATTTGCTATAAAGCAGAAAAGCAGCACTCAAGCCCAGCCAGCAAGTATTTTTCCAGGTTGATTCACTCAAAAACAAACCATATCGACGAAAAAACAAGGCGGTAAAAAACAACAAGGGAATATCCGGAATAGCCAGCATTCCGCCCACTTGTAAAACGATCATTGAGAGCGCGATCGAATAAAACAATCTGGGGTTTTCGCGCAGCGTCATTTTCTCCAGCAGCCAGATTGTTCCTGTGGACAAAAACACACACAGCAATCGAACACCTAGCTCGTTCGGAAAGATCCAATATCCGGCACGGATCAGTAGTGCTGTCATGGGTGGGTGATCGAAGTATCCCCAATCAAGGTGTTGGCTAAAAACCCAGTAATAGGCTTCGTCGTCGAGTAATTCGGTATTTGCGGCTTGAATCAGCCCCAGCAATAACCAGCCCAAATAAAACAAGGGCTGATAGGATCGGATGGATGCGGCATGTCTATTCATTCGTCTGTTATCGGTTTCGAAATCATTTCGTCAACCGCCTGAATGGCGCAGGCAAGTCGGTCTTTTCCGGTACCATTCACCAATGCCCATGGGGTCGATTGATTGATCAGCAGGTCCTTATACATCCGAAACAAGGTTTTTCGGGTATCGAGGTCGGGGTATTCGCGCAATTCATCTTTAGTCCACGGTAGGTCAACATTGCACAGTAAGTACCCATCGTATTTTCTTTTCAGAATATTATCCAATACAAAACGATGACATTTTCCAAATACGAACTCACACCAAACTTTCATCACATACATGTCGGTGTCAATAAACAACGGAATATTGCCCCCACTTTCCAACAGAGGCAAGGATTCGTTTTCTAACTTCTCCGTGTATTCATCTTCCAGATTCAGCTGACCTTCTGCGATGGTGAGCAGATCTTCGAATGTATAGCTCGTTCCATTCTGCAGCAGCCAGGCGCGTGCGTATTCGGGACACCAACGGGGTGCATTCCGGCCCGATGATGACGATTTTTTTAATCATGCAGTTGCGCGTTTTTTCCAATCGGCCAAACCAGCGATGGCGAGGAACAATAAAATAAAGTAGTAGAGACTGGTCACTACCAATCCCTTGACAAAATACAATGGGATCGAGCAGAGATTGGTGGCGATCCACCAGTACCAGCTTTCCACCTTCTTTCGGGTCATGAGCCACATACCGGTGAATGCGGTAGCAGCAGCCAGCGCATCTGCCCATGGGATGGCACCGTCAAAGAACCATTCCTTAATGAAACGTATGGCCGTGAATAGGATGAGAAAACAACTTCCGAAAAAAACAAGTTGTTGCTGAATTTCTTTTCTCGAGCTCTGGGTTACCCGCAAAATGATCTTTTTATGGGTATCACGGCGGGTCCATTGATACCATCCGTAAAGACTCATCACGGTGTAATAAAAATTCACGGTTGCTTCTCCGGCGAGGTGTGCCTGTAAACTGATCCAGACATAGAACAAGGTGTTGATTAAGCCGATCGGATATACCCAAACCGATTCTTTTTTACTGAACCAAACACTCACTATTCCCGCCACTGCTGCTACGATCTCGATGGGTTGTGTTGCCTGAAATCCGTGTATCAGTTGGTCGTAGATCGTTTCTCCCATTTGCAAACAAAGTTAATTGTAATGACCTGATGGTCGTCACTTCTTAAAATGTACAGCATCATTGATATGGCTCGATCCATCGGGTAGTTTGCGACTCATTGATCATCAAAACTCAATCTCATGAAAAAACAATTTTACGCATGGTTATTGGTCTTTTTACCCGTCTTCGCTATAGCGCAGGATGCGCAGGAGAAATCGCCGGAGAAATATCAATACCTGGCTTTACACGTGGGCGCCGGATTCCCTGTGGGCGATTTTGGCAGCAACAACATTGACAATGAAGAAGCCGGTTTTGCCAAGACCGGCATAAACGTCGGACTTCAGTATGTATATAAGCTTGGTAAAAATCTCGGACTCGGTGCCGGTGCATTTTACAATTTCTTCAATGCTGCCAAGTCTGTCGCTATTCCCGACAATGGAGGCACTATCAATGTCCGGCTTGATCACTGGCAGTATTATGGATTGACTCTTGGTCCAACCGTTACCTTGGATCTGGACGATCAGGTGAGTCTCGATCTCCGCGCCATGGCGGGTATTGCTACGGCCAACGCTCCGCGCGTGAATTATCAGGGCAACGCTGTTTTGAAAGAGGATTGGAGTTCAACTCCGGTTATGCAAGGTGGTGCGAATATTCGGGTAAAGACGAATAATGCGCGTCTCTACATTTTTGCCAACGCTGATTTCACGTATTTGAATCCGGATTTTACCATCACAACATTTGATGACTCCTATACCCAAAAAGTCAAACAGCGCATGTCCGTGTTGAATCTGACCGGTGGTGTGGGTTTTAGACTCTGAGCGGACCCTGTTTGTATGCATCTCCCGGGCAACCGGGAGATTTTTTATTTGCGGCTATAAAGGATGAAATAGCAGGTCTTTCACCGAATGAAAAAAGCGGCTTCCGATCATTCAGATTCGGCCACCACTTCTTTTACTTCCGGAATCATTCTTTTCATCATCCCTTCAATACCGGCTTTGAGCGTGATCATGGATGAGGGACATCCGCTGCAGCTTCCCTGCATAGCGAGACTTACAACGCCATCGGAATAATTTTTGAATTGGATCGCACCGCCATCCATTTCCACTGCGGGACGAACGTAATTATCGAGCAACTCTTTGATTCGTTTTACTACATCGTCGTCATCCGCCGACACCTCGTTGGTGCTTTGCTGGGTCCGACGCTGTGCCATTTCTTCTTCGTTGATCACCGGCTTTCCTTCTTCCAAATAGTCTTTCAGGAATTGACGAATGGAGGGAATTACATCGTTCCAGTCCGCTTCTGTTGTTTTGGTGAGGGTAACAAAATTGCTCGCGATGAATACGGCTTTGATGAACGGAAACCCAAACAGTTCTGTGGCGAGCGGAGAGGGCGTGGCTGATTCCACGTCAGGAAAATCCGCGCTTTTGCCGGGATAGAGGAGTTTGTTGGCGACAAACTTCATCGTCTCCGGATTGGGGGTCATTTCCGTATAAATGCTGATAATTGGATTTCCGGTTTTGATCATAGAATTCGATTGACTGCAAAAATAACGCAGAAAACAGTTGAGAGTTGAGTGTTGAGTGTTGAGGATTTGTTATTCTAAATCTGCCACCGTCTACTCTTTTAATCGCCCAGTTTTTTTCATTACCCTTACCAGGATATAAACGACCGTAAGCGTTGAAAGGGAGCCGATCAGCCAGGCATTGCGGCAATCGGTGTTGTTTCCGGTGAGGTCGGGGTGGTTAAATAACAAGAGCAGGGCGATTCCGATCAGCCAGATGTACTGAGTGGTATGCTCTTTCAGGATCCACCTTTTCCAATTAAATGCCATGCTTCCTAGGGTAGTCGAAAGCCCCCCGATGCTTGGCCACCAGCGATTTACATCCTTGCAATAGGCATCAAAACCCGTCCCGAATTTTTTGCGAAGAAAGTCCTCCTCGGCCAGAACGATCGCCTGGTAGATAAATAAGAAAAATGGCATCATGATGGCCACGTAGTACAAGGAATTGGCCAAAATGCCCACGCCTAAGAGCATCAAAATATTGCCCACATAGAGCGGATTTCGACAGTGGCGAAAGATCCCCTCGGTGACAAGCCCCTCGGCGTAGGGTTTCCCTTCCTTACCTCCCCGTACGATATAGGCCAGCCCAATGGTCATTCCTCGCACCAATTGTCCCCCCACTGTTACGAACAGCCCAATTAAAATGGACCAATAGTCGAGGTTGGCCGGGAACAAGGCCGGAGAGGGAAGAAACAGGGCTGCATAGAAGACGATGAATAGCCAGTTGCGATGCTTGAAGAAGAAATTACCGATGTCAACCATCTGTATTATTTTTTTATTGCGACCAACCCGGCGAAATTGTACCACTTGAAAAATACCTCGCAGTGATTGAATCCCTGGTCGCGTAGCAGGCTGATGTTCTCGCTCAACTTGTAAGGCACAAGTACATTTTCCAGCGCCTCTCGTTTTTGGGAGATTTCCATTTCACTGTAATCGTTGCGGCGCTTGTAGTCGTAATAATAGCGAATGAAATCGCGGTTGTATCGACTGTCCTCTGCAAGAATTTTCTCTACCAAGATTAGGGCTCCGCCCGATACCATTCCTTTATAGATGTCCCGCAGTAGTTTTTCCCGGTAGATGGGGCGCACGAACTGCAGGGTGAGGCAGAGCACGACTACGGAGGCATTTTCAATTTGCACCCCCTGCCCCAAGTCTGCGCAACACAGGTCATAGTTGCGGGAGAAACCCATCTCCATCAATTTAGATTTGCATTTGTCGAGCATTTCCTGTGAATCGTCGATCCCGATGAAGCGGATGTTTGGGTCAACCAAGGTATTCATTCCGATGAGCGTGGTACCGGTAGAGCATCCGAGGTCGTACACCTCGGTTCCGAGCTGCGCGTGGTCTGCAGCCAGTTCGGCCATCATGCGCTGAATCTCCCCGTAAAAGGGAACGGATCGGTTGACCATATCGTCAAAAACCTTGGCCACATTGGCCCCGAACTTGAAATCGCTGGCTTTTTCGATCTCGCCCCGAAAGACCTGGTCTTTTCCCATAGTGTTAAAATTCAATCGCAAGTTAGCGATAAAACGCCGCTGACTTTATCCCAGGAGTTATATTTGCCTCGATTTTGGTCCAGGGTTGTGAAAAAATGCCCGAAACCGATCTAAGAAATAAAAACAACCACTATGCAATTCCGCCTCATTCTGTTTTCTGCAATGGCCCTTATCTCATTGGGCGCTTGTGTTAGTAGCAAGAAATTCAAAACAGCCCAGGCCGATTATCAAAAGCTCGAAAGCAAATACAAGACCCTCGAGACGGACATGACCGAGTGTGCTACTGAAAAAGCCACACTTGCCCGTCAGAAAGAGGCTTGTGAGCGAGAGAAAGCATTGATGGCATCCAAGCTGACTGAATTGACTGACCAGGTTGAGTTCTTGAAGCAGAACAATAACCAGGCGATCAAGCAGCTCGAGACCATGTCTGTGATCTCTAGTCAACAAGCAGAGAGCATCCGTAAGTCAATGGAAAACATGGGTGCGAAGGATGCTTACATCCAAACCCTGCAACAACAAATGGCTCGGAAAGATTCCATGAATATGGCGCTGGTGATGAACCTGAAGGGGGCCATTGGAAATCTTGATGATCAAGACATCAATATCAAGGTTGACAAAGGCGTTGTTTACATCGACATCTCTGACAAGTTGCTCTTCACTTCCGGCAGCTATGACATTACTGATAAAGCAAAAGTTGTACTTGGCAAAGTGGCTACTGTGCTGAAAAATCAGCCTGACCTCGAATTCATGGTAGAGGGTCATACCGATAATATTGCGTTCAACGGCAGCGGCGCCATCAGCGACAACTGGGACCTCAGTGTCAAGCGCGCAACAACCGTCGTTCGCCTTTTACAAAAACAATACGGATTGGATCCTGCTAAGATGGTGGCAGCCGGTCGCGGTGAGTACAGCCCCGTTGCTGATAACGCTACCAAAGAAGGTAAAGCTGCCAACCGCCGGACACGCATCGTGGTGCTTCCTCAGTTGGATCAGTTCTTCAAGTTGTTGGAAACGCCTAAGTAAGGTTTAGGGTTGAGGGATTAGAGTTTAGGTTTATAAGTTTTACGTACAATGTTGAACTCAACGATCTACGTAAAACTTATAAACCTAAACCCCTCTACTTTATTCACTAAACCCTACTAAACCTAAACCTTCAACCCCATCTTCTCAACTCTCTTCAAAAGACCCGCTTTCCCGATTCTTTCGAACGTTTCCTGCTTCGAAATAGCGCCCATTCATAGCCACATAAACACCGGGGGGCAGGGTTTGGACAAAGGCCAGGGCCGAGCCCAGATTGAATAATCCGTCAGAGCTTCCGAATTTAATGGGGATCATCGCTCCCGTGAGTACGATCGTTTTTCCCGTAATCTGTTTTTGTAAATATGCAGCCGTGTCGGCCATGGTGTCAGTACCGTGGGTGATCACGATCAGCTCTTCATCACAGTGCTTGCATTGATGGGCAATTAACTCACGGTCCTCATCGGTCATCTCCAAACTATCGATCATCATCAGCGTGCGGATCTCAAGGTCGAGCCGAGAGCGACCCATCTCCAACAGGTCATGCAGATGTGTATCCTTAAAGTACAACTGCCCCGTCAGTTCATTGTACTCTTTATCAAATGTGCCTCCTGTGATGAAAATCCGAATGCTCATATGCAAGCTTTGATCAAAGTTAAATCAATAAAGCGGGAACGAACACTTGTTGGAATCAGTGTTGACCAATCAAATTTCATTGCACTTGAACAATCACCAACCGTCGTTGGTAAATTTGCAAAACAAAAAGGCCCCTCCGTGGAAACGGAAGGGCTCTAACGATTGCTTGCCATATGAAAAAGAGGTAAAAGCTATTGTAAGTCGCCTTTATTCTTGTCTTCTGACACAAAAATAAAGGCAACTACCAGGGCCTCCCAAGCCAAGTTTCGCTTTCAGTCAAGATGGCAACCGGTTATTTAAAACGATCAAACGCCTGCCCATCAGGGGTTTGATAGAAAATCACGTATGATGTCCAACCGCTCAGTAGAGGCGCTGTTCTTATTGATCAAATCGCTGGAGAAAGCGGAGAAGCGACATTTTAAGTTATATATAAATCGATCCTCTGCTCGTTCGGGTGAGTTGAAGGTGGTTCGTTTGTTCGACCTGATCGACAAACAGAAGTTCTACAACGAAGAATCGCTCTTGAAGCGAATGCAGGACGTTAGCAAAACACAACTGGCCAACTTAAAAACGCATTTATATCGCGAGATCCTGGCCAGCCTGCGGTTGTTGAAACGAACCGAGAGCATTGACCTGGAGATCAATGAGCTGTTTGATTACGCTCATATATTGTATAAAAAGGGATTGTTTCTTCCCAGTCTGCGTATGCTTGAGCGTGCCAAAGAGTTGGCGCGGACCTACGATAAGATCAATATTTTACCGCAGTTGTTGTCCCTCGAAAAGCGAATAGAAGGATTGCATATCACCCGACAGGTTGAATTTCGAACGGAGGAAATTGCTCGTGAGTCTAATGCCGTGACGGCTCAGATTTCTCGCGTATCTCAGCTCTCCAACCTGGCCCTGAAATTATTCAGTTGGTTTGTGCAAAACGGTCATGCCCGCGATCAATCGGATGAAATGGCCGTTCGTCAATATCTGCAGGAGCATTTGCCGTCGGATGCATGGACCTATACCGGCTTTTACGAGCGGCTTTATCTCTATCAAAGTATCAGTTGGTATGCGTTCATTCGACAAGATTTTCTCCAGTATTATCGCTATGCAAAAAAATGGGTGGATCTTTTTCTGGAAGATCAGTCCCGTATCCGCATTGAGACAGGACATTATATCAAAGGACTACATACCCTGCTAAATGCTCAATTCGACCTTCGGCATCACCGTGCGTTTCGGGAAACCCTTGGCATGCTTGAACAATTATCCCAAACAGAACGAGTTCAGTCAAACGACAATTTTCGCGTGCAGTGTTTTATCTATCTGAATACCGCCCGGATAAATGGTCACTTTATGGAAGGCAGTTTTTCAGAAGGAGTAAAACGCATTCCCGTAATCGAGACCGAACTCTATCAAATGGAACTCTTCATCGATTCACATCGGTTGCTGGTACTGAATTACAAATTCGCGATGCTTTGTTTTGGCAGTGGTGATTACGGACGCAGCATCGACTATCTCCGAAAGATCATAGATGCGCCCACTAATCTTCGGTACGACTTGCAATGCTATGCCCGGCTCTTGCATCTCATAGCTCATTATGAATTGGGCAATGATCTCTTGATGGAATCTTTGACCAAGTCTACCTATCGCTTTATGGCTAAGATGAAAAATTTGACTGCCATTGAAGAAGCCATGTTCCGCTTTCTTCGAAAGTCCCTTCCCCTTTCGCCCCGACAACTCCAGCCCGAACTGGAAAAATTTTTGGACCAGATCAAACATTTGGAGCGGGATCGTTTTCAAACCCGTGCATTTGCTTATTTGGACATCATCTCTTGGCTGGAGAGTAAAGTGCAGGGAAGAACAATGTCAGCAGTTGTTCGGGACAAGTACCTGGCCAGCAAAAGAAAATAGCAACATCCCGCTCATCAAATTAATCCACATTTCACGACCCCCCACCTTTTACCAGTAACTTGCGACCTATGTCGGCTTATTTGAACGGATTGAACGAGCGTCAACGAGAGGCGGTTTTGCATAAGGATGGTCCTATCATGATCGTCGCAGGGGCAGGAAGCGGGAAAACCCGTGTATTGACCACCCGCATCATTCATTTGATGGCAGAACACAAGGTGGATGCATTCAACATCCTTGCGCTCACGTTCACTAATAAGGCAGCCCGTGAAATGAAAGAGCGCGTTGAGTTGATTCTTGGATCGGGAGAAGCCCGCAATCTTTACATCGGCACGTTTCACTCTGTTTTCGCTCGCATCCTTCGCTTCGAAGCAGATCGCATCGGGTATCCCAAACATTTCACCATCTATGATACCGATGATGCCAAGAGCGTGATTAAGACAATTCTTCAGGAGCTCAATCTCGACGATAAGCAATACAAGCCTTCTACTGTTTATAACCGTATCTCCGCAGCCAAAAATGCGCTGATCGGTCCGGATGAATACCGAAACGATTTTGGCATCCAGCAAGAAGATCTCCGCGCCAATCGTCCTATGATCGCCGAGATCTTCGAACGCTATGCCAAACGTTGCTTCCGAAACGGCGCCATGGATTTTGACGATTTGCTGTTGAAGTTCTATGAACTGCTGCGCACCGTTCCCGAATGCTTATCGAGATACCAGCACAAATTCAAATACATCCTGATTGATGAGTATCAGGATACCAACCCTGCACAGTATGAGATTATAAAGCTGTTGGGTGCCATGCATGAGAATGTTTGTGTGGTGGGGGATGACGCACAAAGTATCTATAGTTTTCGCGGCGCTACGATACAGAACATACTTCAGTTCCAAAAGGACTATGACCAAGTGAAAGTGGTCAAGTTGGAACAGAACTACCGCAGCACCCGAAACATTTTGGATGCCGCAAACGAGGTGATCCGTCAGAATAAGGGGCAGATCGAAAAAAAGCTGTTCACGGATAATCAACCGGGCGAAATGATCCGGTTGATCCGAACCATGACAGACAACGACGAAGGAAAATTCGTGGCGGATACGATTCAAGAGTATAAACTCAGGCAACATTATCAGAACAAGGATTTTGCGATTCTTTATCGAACCAATGCGCAAAGCCGCGCCTTCGAGGAAGCCTTGCGTCGTATGGGCTTGCCCTATACCATTTATGGAGGCATCAGTTTCTATCAGCGAAAAGAGGTCAAAGATCTGGTGGCTTATCTGCGATTAACTGTCAACCCAAGTGATGAGGAAGCACTGAAGCGCATCATCAATTATCCGGCCCGCGGTATTGGTAAAACCACACTCGATAAACTGATCTTACTGGCCAATACGGCTAATACTTCCGTTTGGCAGGTGCTTTTACAAGCGCGTGACCACGGATTTCGGGCGGGTACTTTAACTGCGTTGGAGGATTTTGTGACCATGATCCGGAGTTTTCAGAGCATGATTGCCAACAGCAATGCATACGATCTTGCTTTTCATGTAGGCAAGCAAACCAATCTGGTCAAAGAACTTTTCAATGATAAAAGTACCGAAGGGGTGCAGCGATACGAGAACGTTCAAGAGTTGTTGAACTCTATTAAAGAATGGACGGAGAGTCCGGATAATGAAGAAGGTGAGTTGGTCGACAAAAGTCTTGGCGCCTATTTACAGCAGATCACGCTCCTTACTGATGCCGATGCGGCAGATGAAGATGCCGACACGATCAAAATGATGACCATTCACGCTGCGAAGGGATTGGAGTTCCGTGGTGTTTTCGCGGTAGGGTTGGAAGAGTTGCTTTTCCCCAATGCGATGGCCATCAACACGCGCGAAGAACTGGAGGAAGAGCGCCGACTTTTTTATGTAGTGATTACCCGCGCCAAAGAACGGTTGTGGATCAGCTATGCTAATACCAGATATCGTTTTGGTCAGTTGGTTAACAACGAGCCCAGTCGTTTTTTAGATGAATTGCCGACCGATCGCGTGGAGCGTTCTTCCGTAGGCCATTCGGCGATTCCCGGAACGCGCTGGGGTGGAGCTGCCGCCAATCAACGCCTGCGCGGATGGAGAACTTCCGACGAAGGAGAATCAGGTCGTCCTCAAACCCAATCGCGCGGGTACTATCAGGAGAAGCCGGCTGCCGATGCTTCCAGTTGGAAAACAGCCAAGCCCGTTGCGCCCAAGGTGGTTACTCATACGCCTTCTGCCGACTTTCAGGCAAGTGATACATCTGCCTTACAAGCAGGTCAGCGCGTTGAACATCAAAAATTTGGTTTTGGGGAAGTGATCAAGATGGAGGGATCTGCTCATAACCCAATCGCTACGGTCCGATTTGAACACAATGGTGAGAAAAAGATCATGTTGCAATATGCCAAACTGCGGATCGTAGAATAGGTCTTTTCAAACCTTTCACCGAAATCTATGTTACCTTCCAGCAATGGAACAGGGTTGGGATCCAGAAGTAAGTCGGTTTTTTGTCCGCATCATTAACGCGCTTGCGTGGACGCTGATCTGGATGATCGCATCCGCTACTTTTGGATTTTATTTTGGTCTCGCCTTTCCGGAAAGATTTCCCCTTTGGATCTGCTCTATTTATTATTTCTGTGTAGCCCTTACGCTTTTCGGATTGATTCGGTATTTATTTCGGTTAAGGGGGGCGAAGTAAGCAGTCCGGTGACCGATGTCTTTATTCGGTGGATTGCGGAAAATTCGAGTTAACTACTATGATCTTTTACGATTACCCACTTTCCTTTGATCTTTTTTAGGAGAAGGGTGTAGTGTCCGCTGAGGTCGCCGATGGTTCTTTTCAAATGCCATTTGCCAACGACCGAAAAATATTTTTTGGAGAGTGGTTTCATTTCGATGAGCGTGAACGTGAGTTCTCCCATTGCTGTTTTATCCGGATATCCTTTCTTGTAATTATCAAGTGTCTGTTGCCATCCATATGTAATTCCTGATTTTCCAATGAACATCAAGGAATCATTTTTCCAATAACCCCCCATGAATCCCTCAATGTCACCACGATTCCAGGCTTCGGTTTGTTTTTGCAACAGGGAGCGGATGGCTGCCTCTTGACCGATAGACTTGAGCGAGACCAGCGTGAATACAATTATGATGAAGGAGACTCTTTTCATATGTTTAGAGAGCAGCGTTTAGGCAATCTATTTGTTTAAACTTTAAACCGTATATATTCTACCTCAACCCCCATCTCCCATCTTCCATCTTTTCTAATGATCGCAGTCCTCCGCGTGCGCGTGATCATGTAATCGGCAGGAGCGATAGTTGCGTACATGTGCCACAACGATCAATACAACGGCCGGAATCAGTAACCAAGTTTCGTAGCGGATGAAAAACTGCTTGGTGATCAAAAAAGCAGAACCCAGATAAAAAAGGAAAAGCGGTTGAAAGCTATGATGATGTTTTCGATAGCCATGCCAAAGGGAATAGGTTCCGATGCCCACCGATAAGGCGATCATGCCAATCTCAAACCAGATATTGTGAATGATGTTTACGCCAAACAGCGGAAGCGAGGTAAAAAACAAGGGCAGGAGGGCACAATGAATCGCACAGGCCAATGAAGCCCCAATTCCCCAGGCATCCCAGTTGATTTTACCAAACACGACACGAAAGTACATAAAAGCAACATGGTTGCAAAACGAGGCGATTCATTTAGTAACTTTGTACTTATGACAAGAAAAGGGTGGATATACTTGGGATTTTTCGGTGCGTTGATCTGGCTATTCTATTTTTTACTTACGCAACTCATTCCCGGATTCTCTACACCCAAGGTCAGTCCCGTCAGTTTCGTTCGGCCTTTTCAATTTATTAATCAGGATGGATTGCCGGTAACCGATCGTGATTTTCAGGGTAAAGTATATGTATCTGAGTTTTTCTTTACGACTTGTAAGGGGATTTGTCCCCGCATGAACAACAACATGCGCCTCGTTTATAATGCCTTCCGAAACGAGCCCAATTTCAAGATCCTTTCTCATACTTGTGATCCGGATACCGATTCGGTTCCGCAATTGAAGAAATACAGCGATTCCATGCAGGTAGACACCAAGCAATGGATCTTTGTTACGGGACGAAAAGACAGTTTATATACAGCTGCTCGCGTGAGTTATACGATCGATGATCCGGCAAACAATCCCGCCAACAGCGAAGATGATTTTTTACATACCCAGTTTTGGGCCTTGGTCGACCAGAACGGGGATGTTCGAAAAGTAATCGATGGACTAAAGCCATCCGAGGTAAACGAGTTGATCGAAGCAGCCCGTAAATTGCTGACCGATCCACCGTTGAAAAAACAATAGTATGTCCAGCGCCCGTACACAAGAAGCTACCTCTCTGCTGAAGGCACATGCGTTGAGTGTGACCGATGGTCGAAAAGACATCCTGGCACTTTTCCTAAGCAGAAAAGGCGCGCTGGCGCATGCCGACATTGAAAAAAAACTCGGGGATTGTTATGATCGGGTTACCATCTATCGAACGTTGCAGGCTTTTGTGGACAAAGGACTTATTCATTCGATACCGACCAAAGACAACAGCATTCGGTATGCGCTGTGCAAAGACGATTGCGCTTCCGGCCATCACCACGACCATCACATTCATTTTGTTTGCAAAACTTGCGACAACACCTATTGCCTGGATGATGTGGCAACCCCCTCCGTCAAATTACCCAAGGGCTACACCGTAAATCAGGTAGAAATGGTGGTTTCCGGCGTTTGCCTCTCTTGTCAGTAATCGATTTTCCCCAATTCGCTTTTAACGAATTCCATCAATTCACCAATGTATTGAGGGGATAGATCAAATCGAATGCCCGCCAACTCAAACAATTCCGGAAGCGTACGCGTTCCACCCGCGCGCAAGGCGGTTTGATATTTTTCAAGGGCCTCATCAGTATTTTTTTGGTACTGCTGCCACATGCCAATGGCACCTAATTGTGCAATGCCATACTCGATATAATAAAAAGGCACTTCATATAAATGCAATTGCCTTTGCCAGAGGAAAGAACGATAGGTCTCCGTTCCACTCACATCAATCACGGGTGAAGTATATGTATCCAGGATGCGGGTCCATGCGGCTGCTCTCTCCGCACGGTTATGGCCCGGATTCAGGTAAAGCCAATGTTGAAAAGCATCGATGGTCGCGATCCAAGGGAATAATGTGATCACGCGCTCTAATTGTTGCTGTTTCGCGCGTTTCAATTCGCCGGGGTTCTGAAAGAAAACAGACCAGTATTTCATGGTAAAGAGCTCCATGCTCATGCTCGCTACTTCTGCGATTTCGGTCGGATACTCTTTGAATCCATTCAACTCCAGCGGATGACTCAGAAAAGAATGAACGGCGTGACCACTTTCATGTACCATGGTCGTCACATCGTCCAGCGTACCGGCTGCATTCATAAAAATGAACGGAGCGCCGGTTTCGGCGAGGGGACAATTGTATCCGCCAGGTGCTTTGCCCTTTCGGCTTTCCACATCCAGTCTTCCCATCTCTTGCATGGTTGCAATGCAATGGCCAAAAAACGGATTTAATTCATTCAGGCACGCGATCGTTTTACCAATTAGCTCAGCGCCTTTTTCAAAGGGACGAAGTGGTTTTGTGCCGAGGGGTTCCGCGTCAACATCCCAGGGACGTAAACGATCCACCCCCAACTGTTTGCGCTTGGCTTCCAGTAGTTCATTTACCAGCGGCATCACTTTCTCTTGAACGGCTTGGTGAAAACGTTCACAATCCTGCGGCGTATAATCAAAGCGACCTAGTTCTGCAAATCGATAAGCCCGGTAATCGGAGAAACCAGCATTGACCGCCAGCTGTTGCCTTTTTTCAAGCAATTGTTCAAAAAGTGATTCGAGTCGATCACGGTCTTCCAACCGACGCGTAGCGATCTTGTGATAAACGGACTCCCGCATACTGCGATCCGGATCTTCTAAAAATTTGGCTGCTTGTTGAAGCGTATATTCTTCTCCGTTTACCTCAATGGTCATTTTCCCAACGATCACACCGTATTCCTGCTGAGAAACACTCAGTGCCGACTGGATGGGGATATTCGCCTCGCGAAAAAGATCAATGTTCTTTCGAACATTTCGCAGATACGTAAAGTATTTATCTCGATCGAGGAATTCCGTGTACGGGCAGTCAATCAACTTACGGTTCAAGCGATCTGCAACAGCCTGAATCTTGGGTTGTATTTGAGTCATGAAAAACTCAAACGATTCTGTGAGTGCTGGATCTTCCGTGTCGCAGGTCATTCGGATTTGGCGCCAACAAGCCTCTTCACTGATAACTGCCTCCAGTTCACTGGCATCTTTGAGCCATTTTTCAAGCACTTCTACAGAAGAGATGGTTCTTGATTCCAATTCATCGAAGTAAGGAGCCAAATGCTCCCACGCATCCACCTGAAAGGACTCGGGTAAATACTGACGGGGATTTTTTTCGATCAATGAATTCGACATGCTTATTCGTTCGTCTCAGTCGATTCAGTCTCGCTGAGTTTAAGTTCAATGTTGTGTTTCTGAAGGACGGCAAACCATTTTACCATCTTTTTCATATCGCTGACATAAACGCGATCAAAATCAAAGGCCGGATAAACTGACTTAAAATAGTTTGTGATGGCGTTGGTGTCTTTTTCATTTGGCAAGGGTTTGCCTGCTTTCTCCATTGCTTTGAAAACCTCAATGAGGTTAGCATTCTCCCCCTGCGTGAATACTTCAATGCTCTCCAGATGTGAAAACTGGTGACTGCGGTTGGCAGCAAACCGGGTTTGTCCGTCATCTAGCCCACGCACAATGGCGCCATCCGATTTAGTGGTCAATAGTTCAAACAATCCAGGCATTCCTGATACAGCAACCAATTTGTAATATTCCATTTGAGCAGTTTTAGCGATGCAAGATACCCCCGTTTTTTCAGAGCAAACTCTATTTTAACGGATCAGAAGGCAAAAAGACCGAAATTCGTTCAATTAAATGCTCGTATATGAAAAAGCACATTTTCGTCCTCCTGCTTGTCTCCATATGTAACCTCTCCTCCTTATTTGCTCAGGGTCCTGGATTTGGTCAACGGATTACGCCTGAAGAGCGAGTGAAAAGAATCACAGAAAAGCTGGACAGCGCCTTCAAACTTGATGCGCCCCGCATGTCCGTTGTGGACACGGCACTTAAGGTATTGTTTCGTGCACAAGATGCAAAGCTTCGCGAATTCATGAGCAGCGGCACTCGTCCCGACCGGGAAACTATGATGGCCGAAATGAAAAAATTCAACGATGCCCAAGATGAGATCATCGGCGCCGTTCTCTCAAAAGAAGAATTCGGTATTTGGAAGGAGAAGATCCAACCGACGATGCGTCCGAGGGGAATGGGTGCTCCCGGCGGACAATGGCGTGAGCGCAATAATCAGTAGCGCTATACTTAGTGGGCCTCCAGCCAATTTTTACCTTCCCCACATTCGGCGATAACAGGGACTTCATTTGGCAGCGGCAGGGCCGATTGCATACAGGAAAGTATCAATGGCTTAAGTTCCGCCAGTTCCTCCTTGTGGGCATCAAAAACCAATTCGTCGTGTACCTGTAAGATCATCCGGCTTTTCATGTTCGCCTTTTTCATCTCTGCATGTACTTTTTGCATGGCGAGTTTGATCATATCAGCCGCCGTTCCTTGTATCGGAGAATTGATCGCATTTCGTTCTGCAAATCCGCGCACGGTGAAGTTCGAAGATCCGATGTCCTTTAACCACCGCTTTCTTCCCATCAAGGTTTGCACGTATCCATGTTCTTTGGCAAACGCAATGGTATCGTCCATGTACCGTTGAATGCCAGCAAACTGCTTCTTGTAATTATCAATGATCTCTTTTGCTTCCGTGCGGGAAATACCCAGATTATCTGCTAAGCCAAATGCTCCTTGTCCGTAAATGATACCAAAATTTACACTCTTTGCCTTGTAACGCATTTCTTTGGTTACTTCTGATTCTGGTATGTTGTAAACTTTTGCAGCGGTCGCTGTGTGGATATCCGTTCCGGAACGAAAAGCCGCACACATATTAGCATCACCACTGATGGCAGCGACTATGCGTAATTCTATTTGTGAATAATCGGCTGATACCAAAATAAAATCTTCGCTGCGTGGAATAAATGCTTTCCGGATCTCCCTACCTCTATCGGTGCGTACGGGGATGTTTTGCAGATTGGGATTATTACTGGCTAAACGACCCGTTACGGCGACCGCCTGTCCATAGGTTGTATGTACCCGACCCGTTTTGGGATTGATCAGTGCCGGCAGGGCATCTACATAAGTCGATTTCAATTTTGTCAATTCCCGATACGCAAGGATCGAATCGATGATGTCATGTCCTTTGGCTGCAAGCTTGAGTAACACATCCTCTCCCGTTTGGTACTGACCCGTTTTGGTTTTTTTAGCAGATGGATCGAGTTTTAGCTTATCAAATAATACTTCTCCTAATTGCTTGGGAGATCCCAGATTAAAGCGAACGCCTGCCTCTTTGTATACACGCTCCTCAGCTGCTTTGGCCTCTCTATCAAGTTCCTTAGAGTATTCATTCAAAAAGGGGACATCTATTCGTATTCCCTCAAATTCCATGTCGGCCAATACTTTTACCAACGGATTCTCTACCTGATCAAATACTGCACTCACCTCTTTTTGTTGGAGCAGAGGAACAAATTTTTGTTTCAATTGCAACGTAATGTCCGCATCCTCTCCTGCATATTCTTTTAATTTGTCCGCTTCCACATCGCGCATGCTTCCCTGGTTCTTTCCTTTTTTTCCGATGAGTTCCTCGATGTGAATCGGCTCATAGCCCAAGTATTTTTCACTCAGTGCATCCATCCCATGTTTTCCTTCCGGCTCGATCACATAGTGCGCCAGCATGGTATCAAAAATCGGTCCGGCAATTTCGATCCCCAGCCATTTCAGAACCAGGATGTCGTATTTTATGTTTTGTCCTACCCAGGTTTTCGATTTATCCTCAAACAACGGTTTGAATCGATTTACCAATTGTTTTGTTTGATCGGTATTGGTTGGACAAGAAACATACCATGCAGCGCCGGTGTTTACCGAGAAGGCCAGTCCCACTAATTCTGCCTGATTTGCATCTATGTCTGTTGTTTCAGTATCAAAACAGATCTCTTCGTGTTTTTTCAATTCGCTGATGAGCGTATCAATTTTTTCATCGCTGTCGACCAGCTGATAATCGTGCGGGGTGTTGTGAATGTTGCGGTCGGCTGTGGTATGTACTTCTTCCTCTTGTTTCTCCGCTTGTGTAGCCGGGGATTCAATGATGTTGCCAAACAGATCGGTCTGAACTCCTTTAGGAATTTCTTTTTCGATCACGGTTGGCAAGGCTGAGGGGATCTTTTCGCCCAATAAACGTTTTCCCAAGGTCCGAAACTCCAGTTCCGTGAAGATATCGCGCAGTGCTTCTTTGTTCCATTCTTTCAAGCGGAAGTTTTCCTCATGGAATTCTACCGGCACATTGGTTATAATGGTTGCCAACTTTTTAGAGATCAGTGCCAACTCTTTTCCATTGCGCACTTTCTCGCCCATTGCTCCTTTGATCTTGTCGGCATTGGCCAATACATTTTCCAGTGTTCCATATTCGGCCAATAATTTGGCAGCGGTTTTTTCTCCTACGCCTGGAATGCCCGGGATGTTATCAACGGCATCTCCCATCATCCCTAGCATGTCTACTACTTGATCTACCGACTGAATATTCCATTTGGCACATACTTCTTCCGGACCAAGGATCTCAATGCCATTTCCTTGATAAGAGGGTTTATAGATCTTGATCTGATCGCTTACGAGTTGGCCATAGTCTTTATCGGGAGTGACCATCAACACTTCGTAGCCGGCTGCCGCCGCTTGTTTACTCAGGGTACCTATGATGTCATCGGCTTCGTATCCATCCATTTCAATGATGGGGATATTGAATCCGCGAATGATCGCTTTGATATCGGGTACTGCGGCCAGAATGTCTTCAGGTGTTTCTTGTCGATTTGCTTTGTAGTCTGCAAAATCGGTATGACGTTCGGTAGGAGCACTGGTATCGAAACAAACCGCCAGGTGAGAAGGCTTTTGCTTATTGATCAGTTCCACCAGCGCGTTGGTGAATCCGAATTGTGCGTTCGTGTTTTTGCCAGTGGAGCTGATGCGCGGACTTCTGATGAGTGCATAATAAGCCCGGAAAATCAATGCAAATGCATCGAGGAGAAATACGCGTTTGTCCATTCCTCAAATGTACAAATGAGCCGGCGTGAAGCGATTATTTTTTCTTCGTTTCGATGAGTGCCTGCAGCGCAATCAGGTCGTCTCGAAGTTTGGCTGCTTCCATAAAATCCAAGTCTTTGGCTGCTTTTTCCATTCTTTTTTTCAGTAAACCCGCTTGTTTTTCTAATTGGGGAACCGTCATTTCTTCGGCTGAATCCTCGTACAACGCAGACGCTTC
>CAYYXC010000005.1:19778-29834 GCA_964475505.1 uncultured Chitinophaga sp. | reverse complement strand
ATGCCGGCGCCATTTATTGGAAAGGTCGGTATTTGGTTGTAGCAAGGGTAGAAGGAGTAGATCGAAAATCATTTTTTGCCATCGCGGAGAGTCCCACCGGAATCGACCAATTTAAATTTTGGGATCGTCCGGTGGTGATTCCCGAGTTGGATTCCCCCGACACCAACGTTTACGACATGCGCTTGGTTGAGCATGCAGATGGATGGGTCTATGGTATTTTTTGCACCGAGCGCAGGGATGCTTCTGCTCCGGAGGCTGATCAGTCCGCTGCCATTGCGCAGTGTGGGCTGGTGCGTACCCGTGACTTTCTGATTTGGGAGCGGCTTCCTGATTTAGTTACACCATCTCCTCAGCAACGCAATGTGGTGCTTCACCCTGAATGGGTCGATGGGAAATATGCCTTCTATACGCGGCCACAGGACGGATTCATCGAAGCAGGTAATGGAGGCGGTATTGGATTTGGGCTGGTGCAGGACATTACTCACCCGGTGATCACCAAAGAGGTTCTCATCGACAAAAAAGTTTACCATACGGTATACGAACTTAAAAATGGATTAGGTCCTGCTCCTATACGAACGGACAAAGGTTGGCTTCATCTGGCTCATGGCGTGCGGAATACCGCTGCGGGCCTGCGCTATGTACTTTATTTATTCATGACCGATCTGGAAGATATAACCAAGGTTATTTACAAGCCCGCCGGATATTTTATGGCGCCGGAGGGCGAGGAGCGGATCGGCGATGTATCCAATGTGGTGTTTTCCAATGGTTGGGTATTGGATGATCAGGGACGCTTACTCATTTATTATGCTTCCTCGGATACACGTTTGCATGTGGCAACGACCAGTTTGGATCGTTTGATTGATTATGTCATTAATACTCCATCGGACGGCTTTCGGTCGGCTACTTCTGTTGGTCAGATCATCCAACTGATCGAAAAGAATAAGCTTGCGGTGCAATATGTAAATGGCAACCATGTGATGATTTAATTCTTTTTTGCTGATATAAAATGAATGAAATAGACGATGCGTTGCGAGCGAGGCTTATTTCCTTTCGGCAGGAGATGGAGGGGGAATTGTCGGCTATATTGGCCTGGTGGAAGACCTATGCCAAAGCAACGGGTGACGGTTTTCATGGGGAGATAAGTATTTTCAACGACGTCGATACGACCGCAGCCAGAAGTTTGGTTCTAAACGCGCGCATTTTATGGACTTTCTCTGAGGCCCTTAAATTTCAGCGTACTTCTATCAATCGGGTCATGGCGGACGAGGCCTATGTATACCTGTTGTCAACCTTCCATGACAAGGAGCGGGGTGGTTTTTTTTGGAGTGTGGATCATAATGGCAATGTACTTGCCGATCATAAGCAGTTGTATGGTCAGGCCTTTGCGCTCTATGCTTTTGCAACATATTACCAGGCAACAGGTTTAACAGATGCGCTGGATCATGGCAATAAACTGTTTAGGTTGATGCAGCGGCATGGTTGGGACGATCAGCAGGGAGGATATTGGGAGGCATGTACGGCAGATTGGAAGCCCCTGCTTGGTAATCGACTCAGTGAAAAAGATTTGCCCGCCGATAAATCCATGAACACGCATTTGCACGTTTTAGAGGCGTATACGCGTTTGGCTGTCTGTTCGCAGGATCCTGTTGTGAATGAAGCGCTGCATTCTTTGTTGACGATTTACAGTGATAAAATAGTTGATCCCGCCACTGCCAGTCAATTTTTATATTTCACGGCCGATTGGTCTCCGCTTTCAAGCAGCCGATCTTTTGGTCATGATATTGAAGCGTCTTGGCTCTTGTACGAAGCGGCTGAACTATCGAATGACAATGATCTACGGGCGGATGTAATTAAAAAGTCGGTTGCAATGGCCAGGGCTGCGTATGCGGCGTTGGATGCAGATGGAGGATTGATGTATGAGTACGATCCCCTTACCAATCATTATAATCGAGAGAAGCATTGGTGGCCTCAGGCGGAGGGAATGGTTGGATTCGTGCATGCCTATGAGATTTCTCGAGAGGAAAAATTTTTGCAGGCCGCTTTGCGTTTGTGGTCTTTTATAAAAAAGAGTATCAAACATCCGGCAGGCGAATGGGTATGGGGGATCGATGCGGAGGGGCGGCTTTTGTCGGCGCCCAAGGCCGGATTTTGGAAATGTCCCTATCACAATGGAAGGGCCTGTATGGAGCTCATCACCCGATTGAATCGCTTGTTAGCCTAATTTTAGAGCATACTTATGAAAAAAATTTATCTGTTGATGTTAGTGGCTCCGGTATTGCTTGGCATGGGTCATCAAGCACCCAAGCGCGTGATATTCTTTGGTGATTCTATTACCCAGATGGGTGTTAATCCGGGTGGTTATATTGATGTAATGAAGAAAAAGCTTTCTGAAAGCGAACAGCGCTCCGAATATGAGTTGATTGGTGCGGGGGTGGGTGGCAATAAAGTCTATGATCTGTATTTACGGCTGGAAAAAGACGTTCTGGAGCGAAAGCCGTCTGTGGTTTTTATTTATGTTGGGATCAATGATGTGTGGCATCGGTTGTCGGGTACCGGAACCGATCTTGACAAGTTTGAGGTTTTTTATCGAGCGATCATTTCTAAGCTTCAACAACAATCTATTCGGGTGGTCTTATGCACACCAACAGTGATTGGGGAGCGTTTGAATAACGCAAATCCCCAGGACAAGGAGTTGAACGCTTTTGCTGACGTCATTCGTAAGCTTGCGGCTGAAACGAACTGTGCCTTGGCCGATCTGCGAAAGGCCTTTCAGGATCATCTCATTAAACACAATCCGAGTGATAAATCATCTGGTATACTCACTACGGATCTGGTGCATTTAAGTGCCGCCGGTAATGAATTGGTGGCTAATACGCTTATGCCATTTCTGGCTAGCTCGAGATAAGGGTCGTGATTGTTTTAAAAAACTTATCTCTCGGACATGGATCATCGGAGATTGGAAAGTCCGCGGTCCGCAGTCCACTGTCCGCTGTAAAACGTCCGCAGTCGGCCGTCCGCGGTCAGTGGACTGTGGACTGTGGTCTTTCTGCGGCGGTCGGTGGTCAGTGGACTTCTCGGCGGTCGGCGGACGGTCGACGGCGGACTCCACAGCGGACGCTCACTTCCCTGCTCTACTAAAAGAATACCCGAATTTGACGCCAAACCAGACGGGCCAGAAACCGTTGTTGTTGAGATGAGGGGTGACGGCTACGCCCCACATGATACCGCCATCGGCGGGCTGGCGGCGGTAGCCCATAGTGAAATTTCCGACAACCGAGTTTTTAGCGGTCACATTCAATCCGGCGATGTTGAGGGGGTAGGGGTCTTGTGGTGCTGGCCATCCCCAGTAGTCTTTGTTGTCAAAGTGTAAAAAGGTAGCACCCAGCCCCATTTCAAAAAAATGCTTGTTGTCTTTGGTGAGTAACCAGTTCAGTCCAACCGGAACCGTTATCACTTTTTCATAGTCGTTTGTATATCCGCCCAAACCTAATTTAACACCAATCCCATCGGCTGACTTTCTCAAGCGGGTTTCATAAACACCGCTGAATGCCAACCCATTTCCTCCCAACTCAACATATACGTTTTGGCGTGGCTTGCTCTCCGGAAACTTACTGGTGGTTTGTGCATTGATGGAGTTGCTAAAAATAATCAGCAACAACGTTGTCATTGAAGCAATGAGTCTCATTTCAGTTGATTTTTACGCGGTGAATATAGTTGCTGTATTATTAGCAGCGAAAACGTCTTGCGATTTTTAGGATTCTTTTAGTAATGGGAATTAAGTTCTTCTTCCCCTATTTTCATTTTTGAATGTTGGAACTTATCACTTACTGAACACCGGACACCGGTCATTGGACATTGGACAGTCCGCGCAGCGGACCGGTCACCCACCCACGCTAAGGCTTCGGCGGATAAATCGGACATTCGACATTGGTAATTGGACTACGCCGGACATTGGACACCGGTCATCGGACTATATGGCGGATTGCGGTCGGTGGACAGTGGACTTTCTGCGGCGGTCGGTGGACGGCCGACTGTGGACCTTATTGCGCTGTAAGCGTCAGCGTGATGGTTCCGGCGGGTAATCCTCCACCGGCGGCAACATCTCTTTTCAAGGTAAGCGTAGTGGCGGTCAGACTAACGATGTCAAAAGTCTCTCCAATGATGGTGAGTTTGGTATCATTATTTGAGAAGGACCAGGTACCGGTACTGGCAATTTGCGGATCGGTCGGGCTGCAGTTAGTTGGTCCTTCGTCTTCAGTATATGTTCCGTTGCTTTGAACTTTTAAGATGTTGTCTTTTTCACAAGCGGGCACTTGACCCAATACATCTACGGCAGGCAGGGGCGGAAATGTTCCCGTCATGGCAGTGATCTTCCAGTTACGCGCAATTAAGTCAGTGTTTGTAGGCGGGGCGGGGGTATCCTCTTTTTTGCAAGCAGCGAAAAACATCAGACCAAGCAAGCTTAGGGATAAAATTTGTGCGCGCATATGTAGAAGTTTTAATAAAGATAGGTAAATAAAAAAGCCCCCGTGTAGGGGGCTTAATATCATTCAAAGGGGTGATTAGAATTTGAATCCAATGCGCAAGAACAGGCGACGACCGTTGCTGCCCATTTGAACAGCATCCCAAGGGCCACCAGTCTCGTTGTTGTATGCCCAATCTTCTGCTCCTTTCACTACGCCGAGGTCGGGGTGAACGTTCAGCAGGTTGTCGATACCCAAGGAAACGGTATAACGCTTCCAGAAGGGCATGGTAGCATAAAGGTCTGAAACTACTTTTCCGGCATAGATGTATTGATCAGGAACATTGCCGGTACCACTGTTCAGCGGAACAGTGGGGTTGATGCCCAAACCATCTTGGCCATATCCATATAAGCTGATCTTACCGAAGTAAGTGAAGCGGGCACCTACGGTCAGGGTTTTACGCCCGTACTCGAAATTCAAAGCACCCTTCATATTCGGAGCAGACGCCAAAATAAAGGCTTGCTCGCGATCGCTCAGGAAGGTTTGCTGCAAGAAGGATGATCCACTCAGTCCGGAAGGCACATTGATCTTATTGATAGTCATGTGCTGGTAGTTACCGGCAAACAATACTTTGTATCGGTTCTCACCAACTTTCTTCGTGTAATCGATGATCACATCCACACCGGCATTGGTAGTGTTAACAGCATTGGCGAAGAACTGTGCGTAGCTAACGTTCAATGCGGCCATCTGTGCTCGCAGAGAAGAGTTAAGGGCAGGATCGCTACCATCAAATTGTCCACTCAATACCACGCGGTCGTTGATGCGGGTAATGTATCCGTCAACTGTAACATTCAGGTTGCTGCGCGGACTCCAGATCAATCCCGCTGCACCACTCAGGCTCTTCTCCTGCTTCAGCTCGGGAATACCGGCAGCTGCAGCCAAAGAGCTGTAGTTAGGAGCGATCTTAACTTCAGCAATGTTTCCACCTTGTACAGTAGTGAATGTAGAGCTGAAGTTCATTTGCTGGAGTGAGGGAGCACGGAAACCGGTGCTCACTGATCCACGAACTTTTACTTTTTTGCTCACCTCATAACGAGTAGCGAATTTGTAATTGTGTGTGAAACCAAAATCGCTGTAGTTCTCCATGCGGGCAGCGAGGTTCATCATCCACTTCGAATTCACGTCGAATTCAGCATCTCCGTAAACGCCTAATACATTGCGGCTGGCATTCACTTCATCCGCCGGCTGATAACCGGGGAATCCTTGTGATCCGGAGGCTTTGGTGGGATCGTAGTTGCGGTAAGAGGCTTCTTCGCCGGCGAAGATCTGATAGTTCTCGTATCGGTATTCAGCACCCAATCCCAAGTTGAAATTCTTTGAGAAGGTGCGCGTGAAATTCAGGTTAGTAGTGTTCTGCAGGTAAGCGAATCCACCGTCATCAAAGCGACGCTGTGCATCACCCTGTGAGGCATTGAAAGTATTTACACCGAAGAAATTGAAATTGTTACGTCCAGTAGTATTGCTGAGGTCCCATCCCCAGTTACCGAAGGCAACACCTTTAGCACCTGCTGTAGCAGATACATCATTGATCTTGGTTTGGATGCGGGGGTTGTACCATACTTCGCCACTATTTGAAACATTCATGATGCCACCTACGAAAATCAAATTACCGTTGGCATCGGTGGGGAAGCGATCCGGGCGAGCAGAGAAGTTGCGGGTGAACGCATACGCATCGCTTTCGCGGCTGCTCTGGCTACCGAAGGAGTAAATAGTTGTTTTGCCTTTGGTGGGTAATTCAAAATTATAGAAGCTGCTGAAGCTATTCAGACTGGCATCTCCATGTGCACGGCGATAAATATTCAACGGCAGTGAATTGTCGAGCACCTGACGGAATGTTTTACCTGTCATGCTTCCTTCAAATGTCAGGTTGAGGTACCCACCTCTGTTGCCCATGGGAACACCAAAGTTCACGTTGGCAATGTAGGCGCGTCCATCGATCTTTTTCGTACCACGGTCACGAATAGGGGTGCCTGAATTCGAAGGTCTGAAATGCTCGTAATCGCTGAGCAGGCTGGGTTCAAAAACGGGGTTGTAAGCAGGATCGTAGTAGCCACTACCACCGATAGAACCGGTGATCTGATTGATTGATTTTTTAGTAACGATGTTGATCACACCTGCGATCGCATCAGAACCATACTGAGCGGAAGCTCCATCGCGCAGGATCTCCACGCGGTCAATGGCAAAATTCGGGATGGCATTCAGGTCAGTACCGGAGTTGCCACGACCACGCGTTCCGAATACAGCTACGAAAGCTGTTTGGTGACGGCGCTTACCGTTTACCAACACGAGGGTTTGATCGGGGCCCAGTCCGCGCAGCGTAGCCAGATCTATGTGGTCGGCTCCATCGCTACCGGATTGTTTACTGAAGTTAAAAGAAGGTGCCAAGTAATTGAGGGTGGAGGTTAGGTCCATGCGTCCGGTAGTGGACGTGGCCTGTCCCACATTGATCACATCTACAGGCGCCATGGTCTCGGTTTTCACGCGACCGGAGCGACGAGTACCCACCATTACGACTTCTCCCATGGTCTCCATGGAAGTTGCCATTTTAACGGAAATGGTGGAGGATTTTGCGGAGATGGTTTGTTTTTGATATCCGATGGAGGTGATCTCCAACATATCATCCTCGTTGGCGGCCAGGCTAAAAGAACCATCAGCACCAGTGAGGGCCATTTTGCCCGATTTCACGGCTTTGATGGTTACGCCCGACAGGGGCATGCCATTCGCATCGAGGATTTTTCCGGTGACCATGCGCTGGGCCATAACAGCCAGGGTGGTGCACACAAAAAGAGCTGCCAAAAGGAGCGCCTTTCTCATAAATCAGTTGTTTGGTGATAGAATTGGATTAAAAATAGGGGAAATTATCGGTTTAACCCCTTAATCCGTCAGGCTTTTCGTCCGGGGTACACCTTAAGTGCCTGCTCCAGGCAGTCCATAGCTGCTGTTAGGTCCTGCAGATTCAGCACATATGCCAACCGTACCTCATTCTTTCCCAAACCGGAACTGCCATAAAATCCGGTTGCCGGGGCCAGCATTACGGTTTGTTTTTCGTGACGGAATTCCTCTAATAACCATTGGCAAAAATGATCGGAATCATCAATGGGGAGTCGGGCGATGGCGTAAAAAGCCCCGCCGGGGTTGGGACAGAATACGCCTTCCATCGCATTCAATCGGACAACCATCAGGTTGCGTCTACGCAAGTATTCCGCTTTGGGCGCATCGAAATAATCGGCAGGCAAGTCAACAGCCGCCTCTCCCATAATCTGGGCAAGGCCGGGTGGACTCAATCGGGCTTGCGCGAACTTCATCACGGCTTGATACAACTCCTTGTTGCGGGTAACAAAAGCACCGATCCGGGCGCCGCAAGCACTGTATCGCTTCGAAATTGTATCCATTACAATGGCATGCTGCTCCAGTCCATCAAGTTGCAATGCACTAACGAACTCGCCGCCGTAACAAAATTCACGATAGGCCTCATCACTGAACAGATACAGATCATGTTTGATGCAGAGGTCGCGCAGGGCTTCCAATTCAGCACGACTGTATAAGTAGCCGGTGGGATTATTCGGATTGCAAATGACGATCGCTTTTGTCTGCGAAGTGATTTTATGTTCAAAATCTCCAATGGGAGGAAGAGCAAATCCGTTTTCAATCTGCGACGTGATGGGCACAACGGTTACACCTGCCGCACAGGCAAATCCATTGTAGTTGGCGTAGAAAGGTTCTGGGATAATCACTTCGTCGCCTGGATTGAGACAAGCCAGAAATCCGAATTGAATGGCTTCGCTGCCGCCCGTGGTGATCAGGATGTCGTGGTGGCTGACTTCAATTCCAACTCGGTGATAATATTCAACTAGCTTTTTTCGATACGATTCATTGCCTGCGCTGTGACTGTACTCCAATACTTTTATATCGGCGTTTCGTACCGCATCCATGATGGCAGGAGGGGTTTCAATATCGGGCTGGCCGATATTCAAATGATAAACCTTTACGCCTTCCCGCTTAGCAGACTCAGCAAAGGGAACAAGTTTACGTATAGGTGAAGCGGGCATTTCAGCACCGCGGGTAGAAATCTTTGGCATGCCGCAAAATTACTGCTTCGGTCCGAGTTGGCACAAGGTCAATTCCTACCTTCACCACAAATAAATTCATCGAAATGAAGAAGATAACATTATTGTTTGCAACGCTTTTTACGGGCATGCTGTTTGCGCAGGATGTCGAGTACAAAAAAGGAAAGATTCTGGTGGATGGTACAGAATACTTGACCCTAGAGGTGATCAAAATGAATATGGGGCTCACTAAAAATTTTGAAGTGTTCACGCCAGCTGGTGTGAAGGTTGCGAGTGCGGAAGTGGATGCCACGAAATACGAATCGGATAAGAACGATAATTCCTTTCTTTATTACGATGTCACTTTCTATCCCTCACAAATCAAAGCGGTGTTTAAAGTGGCTTCGTTGGGACAAGAAAAATCTTTTGCCCAGCTTATGGGCAGCAGCGGCATCTTGGTGAATAACAAGCCGGATGATACAAAGATTCAAGCCTTTATTGCTCGTCGCGCGACCACGCCAAAATTATTCGTGGACTATTCGCCTGTGCCGCGCAACCGTTCCTGGCCCATTGAAATCAAATCAGATCGGCAGATCACACAGGAGAGTAAGCTGATCGGTTATTTCACGGGCAGTTATGCAGATGGAAACGGACCGGATAGCTATCAGTTTTATTTGCCTAGCGGGGTTCGTCTCGCCGATCTTTCGTTTGTAGGTGGAAACAATGCGCAAGCCTTCGATCTGTATACGCATAAGGACAAAAACAAGCGCGTGGTGGCCATTCCCACGAAGGATAAGATCCTGGCAGCTGATCAAAGCATCGATAAAAACTACTTCACCTTGAAGCGCATCGTGAAATGGTTGGTCGACAATCAGATCTTATGATCGTTCGCAAATGCCCATAAAATAAGCCCCGCACCGCGGGGCTTATTTTTGTTTATAAATTATCAGCTTATTGCTTTGGCGCTTGTTTCTTGTGCGCTTCATAGGCTTCTGCGCTCAATACTTCTCCGGTCACCTGCAGCGTTTTCGTTTGCTCGATGCCGGCGAATTTCACATATACGTCCTTAGTGAAAGGCGCCACAGCAGCAGCGTTGTACTGTACTTTCAATTTGGCAGTGGCACCTGGCATGATGGGCTCGGTGATTTTTTCGGGAGTGGTGCAACCACAGCTGGCCCAACTATTTTCTACAACCAGGGGTTTGTTGCTAATGTTTTTGATTTCGAAGAAATAGGTAACAGGTTCACCTTGCTTGATTTTTCCGAAATCGTGTTTCTCGGAATTCATCTTTACGGTCTCCTCGAGTTTTACTTGTGCCATAGAGGCAACAGAAACAAAAAGGGCTGCGGTCAGGATCCAGATCTTTTTCATGATAGTTGATTTATTATTTGGATTTTTTTCTAAGTGACTCAATAGATGAATTTTTTGGGGCAGGTCCTTCAGGGGCACGCCAAACGGTACCTGCAACAGTGAATTGCTTCACCCGG
>CAYYXC010000005.1:0-19768 GCA_964475505.1 uncultured Chitinophaga sp. | reverse complement strand
CGCGATCGGAATAATAGATGCTAACCGGTTTTTCGAAGGGGCCTTCAGCCGCTGCATTGTAACCAACGCGGATAACGGTGCTGGCTCCGGGGGCAATCTCCTCTCGACTCCATTCGGGCGTAGTACAGCCACAGGCGGCCTGCACATTGTCGAGTTTGATTGGTTTTTTGCTGATATTCTTTAAAACGAAGTTGTGATAAACCGGTTTCCCCTGGGGAATCTTGCCAAAATCGTGCCGGATTACTTTAAGCTCGATCGGATCCTCTCCGCTGGGCTTTACCGCAGGTGTCTTAGCGTGGTCGTGCCCATCGTGATTGGTGTGCGCTTGTGCATCAGCACTGATTGCGCAGAATCCCATCATCAATATAAGTAGGCCTGATTTAAACATGGCTCAAATGTACAAAAAGATGCAGTTTGGGCGGATTGGGTTGCATCTGGGTAGGTTGAAATTTATATCTGGCTTTCCAATTGCCTTATTTTTGCGGCATGACCGAACAGACGGCAGCATCAGACGCTAACGCCCTGAGTTTTGAGACCTTCCGATCGGAAGTTTTATCCGATTATCGATTTGCCCGCATCAGCCGGGAGGCCAGTTTATTGGGCCGCCGCGAGGTACTGGGTGGCAAGGCCAAATTCGGCATATTCGGGGACGGAAAAGAGGTGGCACAAGTTGCCATGGCCAAATATTTTCAGCCGGGCGATTTCAGAAGCGGTTACTATCGTGATCAGACGTTCATGCTGGCTGCTGGACTAACTACGGTCCGCGAGCTATTTGCTCAATTATATGCAGATCCCGACCCGGCAAACGAGCCTGCCAGTTCAGGCCGGCAAATGAATGCACATTTCGCCACTCCGTTTTTGAATGAGAATGGCGACTGGCTACCCTTGAAGAAATTCAAGAACGTTTCGGCTGATTCCTCTCCAACATCCGGGCAAATGACCCGCGCGCTAGGATTGGCATTTGCCTCCAAGTCATTCCGCGAGATCCCAGCCCTCCACTCAATGGAAGATCTTTCCAATAAGGGGCAGGAGGTCTGCTTTGCCACTATTGGCGATGCCTCCACGAGTGAAGGCCATTTTTGGGAAAGCATCAATGCTGCCGGCGTATTGCAAGTGCCCTTGGCGGTGTTTGTGTGGGACGATGGCTACGGAATTTCCGTTCCTAAAAAATATCAAACGACCAAGGGTTCGATCTCCGAGGCATTGGCTGGCATGCAGGCCGATGCAGAGAAGACCGGACTCCGAATCTACACCGTGAAAGGATGGGATTATGCAGCTTGCTGCGAAGTGTTTGAGGAAGGCATTCGCATGGCTCGTCAATACCATACGCCCGTTTTGTTTCACGTGGAGGAATTGACACAACCACAAGGACATTCCACTTCCGGAAGTCATGAACGATATAAATCTTCCGATCGGCTGCAATGGGAAGAAAAATGGGATGGCCTCCGCAAAATGCGTGAGTGGATCATCACCAACGGATTGGCTACCGAATCCGAATTGAATGCTATCGACCAGGAATCAGCAGAGCAAGTCAAGCGGGAACGTTCCGAGGCATGGGAACAGTTCAATGCCCCCATTCGTTTGCAAGTGGATAAAGCAGCTGATCTCATCGAGTCTTTGAGTAAGGCCTGTCCGGAGCAGACAAACGCCATTCAAGCACTGGCTGCCGAACTCCGCGCCAATCGCACACCGCTTCGCCGCGATGTGATGAAAGCATTGCATCGCAGTCTTGACTTAGTCGGAAACAACGAAGCCGCCTATTGGACCCGCTCTTATTACCAGGAGTTGCAAAAAGAAAATGCGGGGCTTTACAATACGCATCTCTATAATGAAAAGGGAAAATCTGCTTTACAGGTACCCGAGGTGAAAGCATTGATTCCTGCGGATGCGCCCCTGTTGAACGGCTTTGAGATCCTTAATAAATTTTTCGATCAGTTGTTTGCGCGCGATCCGCGTGTGATTGCCTTTGGTGAAGACCTGGGACATATCGGTGATGTGAATCAGGGATTCATGGGATTGCAGGAGAAATACGGTGTGCAGCGCATCTTCGATACCGGTATTCGGGAACTCACCATCATTGGCCAGGGAATTGGTCTTGCCATGCGTGGTCTTCGTCCCATCGCCGAGATGCAATACCTCGATTACCTCCTATTTGGCTTGCAGCCCCTTAGCGATGATGTATCAACCCTTCACTACCGAAGCGGCGGAAAACAATCTTGTCCGCTCATTGTGCGCACCCGCGGACATCGGCTAGAGGGAATTTGGCATAGCGGTTCCCCCATGGGAATGATCATAAACGCTTTGCGCGGCATGCATGTTTGTGTGCCCCGTAATATGACGCAGGCAGCCGGTATGTACAATACATTATTGCAAGCAAATGATCCCGGCCTTGTGATCGAATGCTTGAATGGATATCGACTAAAAGAATCTTTGCCCACCAACCTGGATACGTTTACCGTGCCGCTAGGTGTGCCCGAGGTGATTCAAGAAGGTACAGATATCACCATCGTATCTTACGGCTCTACTCTTCGCATTATCCAGGAGGCCACGCAGTATCTGGCCGCACAGGGCATCTCTTGTGAGATCGTGGACGTGCAAACCTTACTGCCCTTCGACATTAATCACCAAATCGTTGAGTCGCTCAAAAAAACCAATCGTATCCTCTTTGTGGATGAGGACGTGCCGGGTGGCGCATCCGCTTATATGTTCACTGAAGTGATGGAGAAGCAGGGTGGTTATCGTTATTTGGATGTAGCGCCGCGTACCTTGACTGCACAGCCACATCGTCCGGGTTACGGAAGCGACGGCGATTATTTCAGTAAACCCAACGCTGAGCAAGTCATCGAGGTGGTGAAGGCCATGATGGCAGAGTGATCAGTCCATAAATTTCTCTTTCCATTCCGGTTTGGGGACCCAGCAGGTTTCGGATTTTCCGAACCAGCGATACCTGTTTTTGGCTAGGATATTATAGAACCAATCACGTATGGGCGCGGGGATGATAATGAATATAAAGAGCAGGGGCCATGCTCCGGAGAGTTTTTTTGCCACGCGAAGTGCAGCAGTGGAGCGGGTGTAGAAAAGACCCTTTTCAAAAAGAACAATAGAATCTGGTTTGGACGGAGTTGACCAATCCTTAAATAGATGGTTGGCAGTTGATCCGTCGATCGGTGCGTATCCAAAACATCCGTGTTTATCACGGCGAAGGATAAATTGTACCGAACCGGTGCAAAGGTGGCAATGACCGTCGAAGAATATGATCGCCGGTTCTTGTTGCATCAGCCCATGTTGTGGAAGACTTTCTGTACGTCGTCGTCTTGTTCCAGTTTTTCGATCAACTTACTGACATCAGCTGCTTGTTCATCGTTCACCGGTACGGTGACCGTGGGGATCCATTCGGTCTCCGCACTGATGGGGGTGATATTTTTATCTTCCAATGCTTTTTGCATGTTGCCAAAGTCGGTGAACGCGCAGCGGATCACTAGGATCTCGTCGCCATTGTCGGCCGTACTCTCTCCCAGTTCTTCCAATCCGAAATCGATGAGTTCCAATTCCAGTTCTTCCGGATTCAAGCCCTCGGGCTTCAACTTGAACACACCCATTTTCTTGAACTGAAACGCAACGCTGCCGCTGTTGCCGAGCGCACCGCCGCCTTTGTTGAAATGTGATTTGACATTGGCTACGGTACGCACGTGATTATCGGTGGCAGTTTCCACCAGCAGGGCAACGCCGTGTGGGGCATATCCTTCATAGAGGATCTCGTCGTAATTGATCATTTCCTTGCCAAGCGCACGTTTGATGGCTGCTTCCACGCGGTCTTTGGGCATACCCACGCTGCGGGCGTTTTGGTAGCAGCGACGCAAGGCGGCATTGGTACCGGGATCGGAACCGCCTGCCTTTACGGCAATGATGATCTCTTTCCCGATGCGGGTGAATTGCTTGGCCATGCGGTCCCATCGGGCGAACATGGTCGATTTCCGTACTTCAAATATGCGTCCCATGAAATGAATTTAATTGCGACCGCAAAAGTAAGTCAATGGGCAGAAATGAAAACGTCCCGGCGAAGCCAGGACGTTTCAGGTGTTTTATTTGGTGCGTTAAGCATTTCTGAGTTTACTGTGGAAACGGCTGTAAGTAAAGTAGACCAGCAGACCAAGGCCCATCCACGCAAAGGCAACTTTCAGCGTTTGAGCATCCAGTCCGACAATCATGGCCAGACAGATCAAAGCACCCAGGGAACAAACAACCGGTACCATGGGTGTTTTGAATGGACGCTCCATGTTGGGTGATTTCACGCGGAGAATCCATACACCAATACTTACCAGTACGAAGGCGAACAGGGTGCCGAAGCTGGTGAGATCTCCTGCTACGTGTCCGGGTACAAAGGCTGCAAAGGCACCTACAAACAGGAATAAGATCCAGTTGGACTTGTACGGTGTCTTGTATTTGGGATGCAGGTCGCCGAATACTTTAGGGATCAGTCCATCATTGCTCATAGTGAAGAAGATACGGCTTTGTCCCATTAACATCACGAGGATGACCGAGGAGAATCCAGCCAAGATGGCGACGGTTACAGCTTGCGATAACCATTCATAACCTGGCATAAAATTGCTGATGGCATAGGCTACGGAAGCTTCGCGTCCTTTTTCCGGATCTACGAAGTCTTGCCAAGGGGCTACGCCGGTCAATACATATCCAAACAGAATATAAAGAACGGTGCAGATCACCAATGAACCCAAGATACCAATGGGCATATCGCGTTTGGGATTCTTGGCTTCCTGAGCGGCGGTAGATACGGCGTCAAATCCAATGAAAGCGAAGAATACGATTGCGGCGCCACCTAGTACGCCGCCCCATCCATGTTTATTCCATCCACTGTAATCGGCGATTACTTTACCTGCATTGTCAAGTACCGGGGGTGTGCCGGCAGGGATCATGTAAGGCGTGTGGTTATCAGGATTCACAAATTGCCAGCCAATGGCAATGAAAAGAAGCACGATGGCAACCTTGATGAAAACGATGACGGCATTTACTAATGCCGATTCTTGTGTGCCTTTAATAAGCAGCAAGGTCAGTGCAAGCAAAATGACTAGAGCAGGAGCATTCATGATGCCGGTGTGCAAAATGCCATTTGAATCGGTGAAGCTTTCAAAGGGCGAGTGCGTCCATTCATATGGTATCGCTCCCCCCAAGAGCTTATTCAAGTACTCACTCCATGCAATGGAAACGGTAGCGGCGCCCAAGGCATATTCCATGATCAGGGCCCAACCGATGATCCAAGCCACCAATTCACCCATGGTAACATAAGAGTATGCGTATGCGCTTCCGGCGATGGGAATCATGGAAGCAAATTCTGCGTAACAAAGTCCGGCAAAGGCACATCCGATGGCAGCGACGATGAACGAGAGTGTTACAGCTGGTCCGGCGGCTTGTCCGGCAGCAGCAGCGGTACGAACGAATAAGCCCGCACCAATGATGGCGCCGATTCCGAGTGCGATTAGGTTTCCGGCCCCGAGGGTTCTTTTCAATCCTTTCTCACCATCCGCCGCATGTGCCAGCATCTGGTCGAGCGATTTCTTGGCAAATAAACTCATGAACAATTGGTTTTTGTGGTCTCTAAGGTAATGATTCAGCGATTAGTACGAAGTATTTGTCTTATTTCTGGAGATGGCCAAATAATACAGGGGCACGCCCAGTAAAACGATGATCAATCCGGGCCAGGTAAACTCAGGCTTGTATTGGATGAGCAGTCCGCAGAAAGCGGCGCCCATCAATATGTACAAAGCCGGCAGGAAGGGGTAGCCGAACGCTTTGTAGGGACGGTCTGCATCGGGGCGCTTTTTGCGCAGGATAAAGATCCCCAGGATGGTCAACATATAAAACAACACCACCACGAACGAGATCATATCGAGGAGTTGTCCGTATTTGCCGCTCAGACTCCAGATGCTCGCTACCACGGCTTGAATCCACAAAGCAGTTTGTGGTACTGATACCTGGTTTAATTCTCCTGCTTTTTTAAAGAACAATCCGTCTTTGGCCATGGTGTAATACACCCTTGCACCAGCCATGATCAATCCGTTGTTGCATCCGAATGTGGATACCATGATCAATACAGCGATGACATAAGTGCCAACACCCGGAAAAATCTTATTGGCTGCTGCTACCGCCACGCGATCATCTGCCGGGAAAGCCAGTTCATTCAGGGGCAGCACATTTAAGTACATGAGGTTAGCGGATACATAGATCAGTGTTACGATACCGGTGCCCAAGAGCAAACTGAGTCCGATGTTTCGATGGGGATTTTTCATTTCACCCGCAATGAAGGTTACGTTGTTCCAGGCATCGCTGCTAAAAATGGAGCCTACCATGGCGGCGGCAATCGCACCCATGAGGGCCGCACCCGAGATGCCGGTCCAGTTATTCGCCAGCGCGGCGCTTGCGGCATCAGCCGCACCGGTGTATTGTTTTGCTTCCCATCCGGTCTGCCAGTTTTGGGACCAAAAACTCTCCTTAGCCAACAGAAATCCGAATACGATCAGCCCGAATAATGCCAGCAGTTTGGCTGAGGTAAAAAGCGTTTGAATGAATTTGCCTTCTTTGACTCCGCGGGAATTTACATATGTCAACAGCACGATAATAGCGATGGAGACGAGTTGTCCAGAATATACATTGATAATACCCGCATCGAATAAAAGATGATTATTTCCCAATTCTGGCACCAGATAAGCCAAGAATTTAGAGAATGCTACCCCTACGGCCGCAATGGTTGCGGTTTGGATCACCGCAAAAAAACTCCATCCGTATAAAAATCCCATCAACGGGTTGTAGGCTTCTTTTAGATAAACGTATTGCCCGCCTGCCTTTGGGAACATGGAGCTAAGCTCGCCGTAACTCAGGGCCGCAGTGAGGGTCATAAACCCAGTGATCAGCCAAATGGCTACCAGCCAGCCGGCACTGCCTACATTTCTGGTGATATCGGCGCTCACGATAAAAATACCGGAGCCGATCATGGAGCCGGCAACAATCATGGTGCCGTCCCACAAACTCAGCGATGGTTTGAATGCAGAAGGGGAGGAGTTGGACATGGCAAGGGATTGAATGAATTTGAAAAATAGCTATTTTATGTAACCAAGTGCTTTCCTTTAATATTTTTTATCCTCCCCGTTTTTGCCGATTTTCGGCACGCTAATTCGCTATATGAAAGCAAACCGTTTAACCGCCTGGATCCTCGTTTCCATGGCACTGGGTATTTTGGTCGGATACCTTGTCAACAAAAACAGCTCCCCGGAATTCATTGCCAGCTTTTCCAAAAATGCCAAACTGCTGACCACTATTTTTCTGCGGCTGGTGCAAATGATCATTGCACCATTAGTGTTCTGTACACTGGTCGTGGGAATTGCCAAACTCGGCGATCTAAAAACAGTGGGGAGAGTAGGAGGAAAGGCTTTAGTCTGGTTTTTAAGCGCTTCGTTGATCAGTCTGCTACTCGGACTGGTCCTGGTAAATTTCTTTCAACCCGGAACTGCTATCGACCTCAGCAATGCAGATGAGGCAGGTGCCAAAGACTTGATCGGTAAAACGCAAGAGTTTTCGTTAGCCAAATTCATCGATCACGTTTTTCCAAGAAGCGTTTTTGAAGCGATGGCACAAAACGAGATCCTGCAACTGGTGGTGTTCAGCATTTTCTTTGGCGTAGCTGCTACTGCCTTGCACGATTATTCCAAGCCGGTGGTAAAAGCACTGGATGCTGCTTCACATATCATTCTCAAAATGGTAGGATATGTCATGAATTTTGCGCCTTTTGGTGTATTCGGCGCCATGGCGGCGGTGATTGCCACCAAGGGACTTTCTGTTTTCATTTTTTACGGACAGTACCTATCTTCTTTCTTGGTGGGCATTTTAGTTCTCTGGATTTTGTTGTTCACTGTTGGTTTTGCATTGCTTGGCCAGCGGATACGCTTGTTGATTCGTCGCATCGCACAGCCCATCCTAATCGCTTTCAGTACCTCCAGTAGTGAAGCGGTTTTTCCGAAGCTCACGGAGGAATTGGAACGATTTGGTTGTAAAGACAAGGTCGTTTCATTTGTATTGCCATTGGGATATTCATTTAACCTCGACGGCAGTATGATGTACATGACCTTTGCCAGTCTCGCCATTGCGCAGGCATACGGCGTACAGCTGGATGTGGGGACACAGCTCACGATGTTATTGGTGTTGATGCTTACCAGCAAAGGGATCGCCGGTGTGCCAAGAGCTTCCTTGGTAGTGGTTACTGCCACTTGTGCCATGTTCAACATTCCACCCGAAGGAATTGCATTGATTCTTCCCATCGATCATTTCTGTGATATGTTCCGATCCGCCACCAATGTCGTTGGCAATGCGCTGGCAACTACTGCGGTCAGCAAATGGGAGGGAGAACTTACTGAACCTACTGAATAATCGCTTTATGATTCATTTGTTATTGGATAGTTTTCATTGGACTCAATTGTTGCAGCCTCAGTGGTATATCGCCAATGGCGGACTTTGGCTGCTGTTGTTTGTCATATTTGCGGAGACGGGTCTGTTCGTTGGGTTTTTCTTGCCCGGCGATTCGCTGTTATTCGTCGCGGGCATTTTTGCGCACGAGATGGATGATCAGACACATGCACCCGGATTGGCGCATACTTTTTTGGATGCAATCGGACTTGGTGCAGTTCGGTATGAACTGATTGATTTAGGCGTATTGATCGGGTTGATCGCGCTGATGGGTATACTTGGAAATATGGTGGGGTATTGGACCGGAAGAAAAGTTGGTCCCGCTATGTACCAGTGGCGCGATCGATTTCTCTTCAAGAAAAAATATTTGCATCAGGCACATGATTTTTATGAAAAGCATGGTGGATTGGCCGTAATAGGAGCTCGTTTTCTACCTTTCATTCGCACATTCGCGCCCATTGTGGCAGGCATCGTGCAGATGGATCAAAAGAAGTTTCATTTTTTCAATATAGTAGGCAGTTTTACCTGGGTTGGCAGTATGATCCTCTCCGGATATTATCTCCAAAAATGGATTCTTTCACAATTTGGATTTGACCTGAAACAACACCTGGAGGTGATCGTGCTGGTGATTGTTTTTGTTACGACAGCTCCGGTTATTTGGAAGATGCTCACCGGCTCCAAACCCAAAACGACTGAATAAAGGATATGAAATCGCTCAACCAAAACACTTCCATCCTCAATACAGCCGTGGTGGTGGCGGCCCTTGGTTATTTCGTCGACATCTACGATCTGTTGTTGTTTACTATTGTACGTGAGCCCAGTTTGGCTGGACTGTCAGTGGATATAGCCGACAAGCAGTCCGTCATGATGGCCAGCACACAGGTCATCAATTGGCAGATGTGGGGTATGCTCATTGGCGGTATTCTGTGGGGGGTGTTGGGTGATAAAAAAGGTCGGTTGAGTGTTTTATTCGGGTCCATTCTTATCTATTCTACGGCGAATTTTTTAACCGGATATGTTCAAACTGTTGATCAATATGCTTATGCTCGATTTGCAGCTGGTATCGGCTTGGCCGGAGAACTGGGTGCGGGCATTACGCTGGTGAGTGAGTTGTTGCCCAAGAATAAACGAGGCATCGGTACCTCGTTGGTAGCCGGTTTTGGTTTATTTGGTGCGGTGGCCGCCTATTTTACTTTTCATTACACGGAGGATTGGCGCTTGTGTTACAAGATCGGTGGTGCACTCGGACTGAGTCTTTTGCTCCTGCGCATTACCGTAGCGGAGAGCGGTATGTTCGAGCATGTCAAATCGCAATCGGTACAGCGGGGTAATATCCTCATGTTTTTTACCAACCGTAATCGTTTTCGCAAATACATCCTGGCCATACTGATCGGCTTGCCAACTTGGTATGTGATCGGGATCTTGGTTAATCTAAGCAATCGATTTGCGACTGAGTTATACGGCGCCAATCAAATCGACTCCGGCCGATCGATCATGTATGCCTATGCTGCTATTGCCATTGGTGACATTCTCATAGGTTTTGTGAGTCATTGGTTCAAGAGCCGGAAAAAAGCACTTTATCTGTTTTACAGTTTTGCGATTCTTTCGCTTTTCTTCTTCTTTGGTGGTGGTGTGGTAAATGACACCACGCTTTATATCGCCTGTGCCATGCTTGGATTCAGCACGGGCTTCTGGGCCATTTTTGTAACCATGGGGGCCGAACAATTCGGAACGAACCTGCGGGCTACCGCTGCTACTACCATTCCAAATATGGTCAGGGGTTCACTGCCGCTGATCAATCTTTTGTTCATCGATCTATTTCAACTAAAATGGCAGTTTACACTTGTGCAAGCCGGAATATGGACGGGAGTGATCGTAATGAGCGTCACGCTGATCGCTGCCTATTTCACTGAGGATACTTTTCACAAAGACCTCAATTACCTCGAAGTGGAGGAAACATTGCCCTAGATGCCTAGGTTTCTTGTCATCCGACTCTCCTCTATCGGCGATATTGTGCTCACTACGCCGGTCATTCGGTGTTTGAAAAAACAGGTCCCCGATGCCGAGGTGCACGTGCTCACAAAGTCGGCTTTTCGTTCCGTACTCCAGCACAATCCATATATCGATCGGCTGCATTTGTGGGATAAGAGTTATACCCTGCTGATCGATCAACTGAGGCAGTTGGACTTTGATCAAGTCATCGACCTTCATCACAACAGCAAGACGCTTCGCATCAAGCGGGATTTGGGCGTGCCTGCTTCTTCGTTCTATAAGCTGAATATCGAGAAATACCTACTGACAGCGTTCAAGATCAATATTCTTCCCTCGGTGCATATTGTTGATCGGTATCTGGATACAGTCAAGCATCTGGGGGTAAAGAATGATGAGGCAGGGTTAGATTATTTTCTTTCTGAATCAGATTGCCTCACCTGTGCTGATATACCCGGTGCGCAGTGGGGTGGTTTTGTAGCGGTAGTGATCGGTGCGGCGCTGGGCACCAAAAGATGGCCTAAAGAACATTTTCAGGAGCTCTGTCGTGAATTGGCACATCCGATTGTCTTGCTTGGAGGCAAGGATGATCGTGAAACGGGGGATTTTATCGCCTCTGTAGATCCCATTAAGATCTATAACGCTTGCGGAAAGTTCTCGTTGAACGAGAGTGCTGATTGGGTACGTCGTTCCAAGTTTGTGATTACAGGTGATACGGGTTTGATGCATATTGCTGCAGCATTTAAAAAGCCGATCATCTCCTTATGGGGGAATACCGTTCCGATGTTTGGGATGACTCCTTATTACGGATCCGAGAAGGTGAAGAATATTATGTTTGAACATAAGGTCTGGTGTCGCCCCTGTTCTAAGATTGGTTATGCGCGTTGCCCTCTTGGTCATTTTTCCTGTATGAAAAAGATCGAACCGAAGCAGGTGCTGGCGGTGGCGAGGGAGTGGTTGTGATTCTCGGCCGTTGGCCGTAGAATGTCCAATGTCGAATGTCCGATGACCGGAGTCTACTGTCCGCAGACCGCTGTCAATTGTCCAATGACCAATGTCCAGTGTCAAATGTCGAAGTTAGTCCGGTGTCGGATGTCCGAAGTCCGGTGGGGGTTGATTCAAGATTTCGTATCTGCTTATTGGTTTTGTATGCCTTGAGTAACTAATAGTTTTAGAAAAAGAGTATATATTATATAATAAAATGGCCCGGTCATCGGTCATCGGACATCGGTCATCGGTCATCAGACATCGGACATCCGACTCCTACATAATTGAACTACTTTTGCCTGATGCACTATTTGTCGGCCGAGAACATTTCTAAGAGTTACGGGATTCAACCACTTTTTCAGGGACTTTCCTTTCACATTCAGCAAGGCAATAAGATCGCGCTTATCGCTCGAAATGGGAGTGGGAAATCAACCTTGCTCAAGATCCTTGCTGGTAAGGAAACTGCCGACAGCGGAAAGATCTGGGTCCATAAAGACGCACAGGTCATTTTATTTGAGCAAGAACCGAATTTCAACGAAGCGGCTTCAGTTTTAGAAAACATATTCGCTTATCCGCATCCAGTGATCCAGATCGTAAAAAAATACGAAGCAGCGTTGGAGTCGAATGATATGGAGACCCTTACGAATTTGATTACTGAAATGGATGAGGCGGGCGCTTGGGATCTCGACGCAAAAGTCAAGCAGATTCTTGGGAAACTGAATATTGAGCACTTGGATCAAACCGTTGCATCACTCAGCGGTGGTCAGCGTAAACGCGTCGCACTCGCTCGTACGCTGATCGATATAACATTTGGTCCGCCCGATATCCTGCTGATTTTAGACGAGCCTACCAACCACCTCGATGTGGAGATGGTGGAGTGGCTGGAGCAATTTTTGAACCGTGATCGTGCAACGCTGCTCATGGTTACCCACGACCGTTACTTCTTGGATGCCGTTTGTGATGAGATCTGGGAGCTTGATGGTTCTACGCTCTATACCTATACCGGCGACTACGAGAACTATTTGGAGAAGAAATCGGCCCGTATTGAAAGTGACTCTGCTTCGATCGACAAAGCCCGCAATCAATACCGAAAAGAATTGGAGTGGATGCGCAAGCAGCCAAAGGCACGCACCACCAAAAGCAAGAGCCGGCAGGATAATTTCTATAAGATCGAAGAGCAGGCCAAGCGAAAGATTACGGATGATCAAGTACAGTTGGAGATAAAGATGAACCGGCTGGGCGGAAAGATTCTGGAATTGAAAAAAGTGTATAAGCGTTTTGGGGATCGGGTCATTCTAAAAGGGTTTGACTATACGTTCAAAAAAGGGGAACGGGTTGGTATCATTGGTAAAAATGGCGCAGGGAAATCTACCTTTCTGCATCTGATCCAGGGGATAGAGCCCGCCGACAGCGGCAAGATCAATGTGGGGGATACTGTTGTGTTTGGGCATTATAGCCAACAAGGACTAGTGATCGACGAGCAAATGCGTGTCATTGAATATGTGAAATCTATCGCCGAAAATTTCCCATTGGCCAGCGGAGGCTCTTTGTCTGCCGCCCAGTTCCTCCAGCGATTTCTGTTCGATCCCGAGAAACAGTACACTTACATTCATAAGTTGAGCGGTGGAGAAAAGCGTCGCCTACATTTGTTATCGATATTGTTTCGCAATCCGAATTTTTTGATACTCGACGAGCCGACCAATGATCTGGACTTGCCCACGCTTGCTATACTGGAAGAGTTCTTGCTTGATTTTCCTGGATGCCTGATGATTGTGTCGCATGACCGATATTTTATGGATCGATTGGTCGATCATTTATTTGTCTTTGAAGGGGAGGGTGTAATTCGAGATTTTCCGGGTAACTATGCTACGTATCGATTGAGTGAACGAAAAGAAGAAAAGACACAAGTAGTCGATAAGATCGAGCAGGTTGAAAAAGTGGAGGAGATAGTAAAGCATGAGAAGTCTGAAAAGCGCAAGCAATTAAGTTTTAAAGAAAAGCGGGAATTAGAAAGTTTGGACAAAGAGATTCCGCAACTTCAAGCGGAGAAATTGAAATTGACCGAGCAAATGAGCAGCGGAGAACTGCCCTACGCGGAATTGGAAAAGATCACCCAGCGGTTCACAGAGATAAATCAATTACTCGAAGTAAAAGAATGGCGTTGGTTGGAGTTGAGTGATTAGGGTAGGGGTTTAACGCCTGCTTACGCCAACACTACGGCGTCCACCCGCCTACGCTAACGCTTCGGCGGGTAAATTGATCCTTTCGGTGGACAGCGGACGGCCGACGGTGGACATTTCTTTTATCATCATCTCCCAGCCCACCAAATAATACCCGCAAGAATGATCGTAAGTAAGATCATCCATACGGGCCACCAGCGTTGTAACTTTTCTATTCGTTGTTTTTTCAATAACCAGTCCTCAGATAATAGTTCGGCTGATCCGTTTCGATCCAGCCAGCCAATCATTTTTTGGTGAATGCCAAGGCAATCTTCGTAGTTCAGGTGTCTGCATGATCGTAGCAGCAATGATGCAATCGATTCAATGGATGATTTTTCTTTTGATGCATCCCACTGAATACTGCTCCAGCTCTCTAGCAGCTGTTGTATGTGAGTACGCAGCCCGGTTCTGTCCATTCGATGCGGATCCAGATCAGCTACGAAACGTTCCAATTCAATGCACTGCTGGAGGATTCTGTCCAGCGTAAGCGCTTCCTTTTCCAGCGATTGGTTGCGGAACTGTGCGTACCATCTTTTTTCCAAATATGCCTGACGAAGATGCGGGCGGGTGAGGGTCTCGTAGGCCCGTTGAATGGCCAGGAAGCGATCGCTGGCAGATGAATCGTTCGGATTGAGATCGGGGTGATAGGAGCGGGCTAACTGCCGATAAGCCATCTTTATCTCCTCCGGAGTGGCAGAGGGGGCGATGCCCAAAATGGCAAAATGATCGACCAGCATGGTACAAAACTAATCTCCTGTTTCCAGTTTTATCAAAATCCTACCTTTATAAACTCAAATGAAAATTGATAACGTATGGCTACGCGTAGGAATTTCATTGTAAAAGGCTCAACCGCTGCGGCAGGGTTGATTCTCGTCCCCGAAATCTTGCAAGGGAAAAACCCGTTTGGCTCCTATGCCGACCCGGTGGGAGAGATCGGATATAAGCAAGACCCGCTCAGATACCCCTACAATGCGTTGGAGCCATCTATCGATGCGCTTACCATGGAGATCCACTACACCAAACATGCTGCCGGGTACACAAAAAATATGGCAGATGCCTTGATTGCTGAGAAGGTTGATACTACCGCAATGACCATCACCGATCTGCTTAAAAAGATCTCCGGCTATTCCACTAAAATGCGGAACAATGCAGGCGGTCATTATAACCACGAACTTTTCTGGAAATCGCTCCGTGCGCCCAGAACATATAACATGCCAGGGGAGGCACTGCTCAAGCGATTCAAAGAGTCATTTGGTTCCTTTGATGGATTTCAGACCCAGTTTTCTGACGCAGCCAAAGCACGTTTTGGCAGCGGATGGGCTTGGCTGGTTTCAATAGATGGAAAATTGAAGGTTGGTTCTACGCCAAACCAGGACAATCCCCTGATGGATCTCTCCGATTTTAAAGGCACACCGCTATTGGGACTGGATGTGTGGGAGCATGCCTATTACCTGAAGTATCAAAATCGTCGCGCCGATTATATATCCTCATTCTGGTCAATCGTTGACTGGGATCGGGTAACTGATCGGTTGAATCAATGCTAATACCAATACCATGCACCAACTTCGTTTCCTAGCAACCAGCTTGCTTGCGGTTGCTGTTTTTTTTATCTCTTGTCAGCAAGAAATTGTACTGCCTGATAATGCCAATCCTTCTGCTGATGTGGTAAACGATAACATTACAGTAGTGGCTGGTGTTCGGGGCACCGTCATCGATGATGCAGGTCGTCCTGTTTCAGCCGCAATGGTTACTTGTGGCGGACAAACTCAAATGACCGATCGTTACGGAAACTTCAGCTTCAGGAATGTTTCTATTTCCAAAGCGAATGGTTCGGTGAAGGTCAGTAAGCAAGGATACTTCACGCATTTCAGGAGTTTTGTGAGCATGGCAGGGCGCATACACCAGGTCCGTATCCAACTCTTACCCAAATCCAACAGTGGCAGTTTTGATGCTGCTGCCGGTGGAACCATTACGTTGCCCAATGGGGCAAAGCTCACCATTCCATCCAGCGCGGTGGCCGATGCCAGTGGTAATGGGTATAGAGGACAGGTGCAGGTTGCTATGACTTGGATCGACCCTTCTTCTAATAATTTACCCGACATCGTCATGGGCGATCTTCGTGGCATCACCACTGGCGGTGAAGAGAGGGGACTCGAAACCTACGGTATGATCGGTGTGGAATTGACAAGTCCATCCGGGCTCCCACTCAACCTCGCCAATGGTAAAAAAGCCGATTTGAGTTTTCCTATTCCGGCCTCACTGGCTGCCACGGCGCCTGCTACTATTGATCTTTGGTATTTCAATGAGACTCGTGCTCGTTGGCTACAAGAGGGATCCGCTACTAAATCTGGCAATACGTACTTGGCTCAAGTCAGTCATTTCTCCTTTTGGAATTGTGATGCCCCTTTTCCACTCATCGATCTTTGTATGACGCTTCAGTCAGCTACGGGAAATATGCCTTTGAATAATGTATCGGTTCGTATTCGTCGGCCGAATAATTCCCATGGATACGGCCGAACCGATTCAGTAGGCAGGCTTTGCGGAAAAGTTCCCAAGAACGAAGCGCTCACGTTGATGGTGATGGATCAATGTGGTTCTGTGGTTTATTCACAAAATATTGGTCCTTTCTCTTCCAATACAGACCTTGGCACGGTGCAGGTTAATATTCCACCTGCCAATACGTTAATCATTAGTGGCACACTTACCGATTGCAGCAATAATCCGGTTACTAACGGCGCGGCTTTGATCTACACAGGCGGAACGCACAGCTATACAGTGCCGATTACCAATGGAACTTTTTCTCACACCATCCTTCGTTGTTCCGGAGGTACTCTGAATTTTTCGGTACTGGGTGTCAATTATAATACCATGCAACAGGGTGTTGTGTATAGTGGCAGCGGCACGGTTGGAGCGGTAAACGTAGGCGCCATTCAGGCCTGTGGCACTTCTGCCACGGAATTTATAGAGCTTTTAGTCGACGGAACTCCATATAATTTCATTTCCCCTCCAGATGAGATAAATCTCAGTGACTCCACATCCACTTCTCCCTCCAATGCTTGGGTCATCGGCCGTCGAATCGTCCAAGGTGGTGGCAATACGACGACTACCATGTTGAATTTTAATTTCAATCACAACGGAGTTGCTGCCAACAACCTGTCTTTGCTGGGGGCAAGCGTATTCTTGTCGCCCACACTGAACAGTCAGCAAATAGTTACTCCGAACCCAACATTGAATCTCACCGTATATGGACCTGTCGCTACCGGATTCGTCGAAGGAAATTTCAACGTGACGATGAACTTTGGGGGAACGAACCGAAATGTGGTTTGCACTTTCAAGGTGCGGCGATAAAGACATAATAGATAATAAAAAAGGGAATCAACTGATTCCCTTTTTTTATTGCGCGAAATGAATATCAGGATTGATAACTCTCCACCGGTTCGCAGGTACAAACCAGGTTTCGGTCTCCGTGAGTATTATTCACTCTTGCCACAGAGGGCCAGAACTTATTTTGCGATACATAGGATAAAGGAAATACAGCTTGTTCGCGGCTATATCCATGCGACCAATCGGCCGAGATTACCATTGCTTGGGTATGGGGCGCATTCTTGAGCGGATTATCTTTTTTATCAGACATTCCTAACTCAATGGCACGGATCTCCTCTCGTATAGAAATCATTGCATCACAGAAACGATCCAACTCAGCTTTGTCTTCGCTTTCTGTTGGCTCGATCATGATGGTGCCAGCCACTGGAAAACTCATGGTGGGTGCGTGGAATCCATAGTCCATTAAACGCTTGGCCACATCTTCCGCTTCGATCTCTGCGGTTTTTTTGAAGGGGCGCAGGTCAACAATGAATTCATGTGCACAACGGCCATTGTGGTTGGTGTAAAGGATGTCGTAATGACCATCCAGCCTTGCACGCATATAATTCGCATTCAGTATTGCGTATTCAGTGGAGGCTTTTACGCCCTCCGGACCCAGCATGCGGATATATGCATAAGAGATCAATAAGATCGCGGCAGATCCAAAGGGAGCCGCTGAAACTGAATAGTTGCCATCGGTACAAACATGTCCGGGTAAGAAAGGTGCTAAATGTGCTTTCACGCAAATGGGACCCATGCCGGGACCACCTCCGCCGTGTGGGATAGCAAATGTTTTATGCAGGTTCAGGTGACAAACATCGGCACCGATCAGTCCGGGTGCAGTCAGACCAACTTGCGCGTTCATGTTTGCTCCGTCCATGTAAACTTGTCCCCCGTGCTGATGCACGATATCTGTGATCTCGATTACTGTTTCTTCATATACACCATAGGTGCTGGGATAAGTGATCATGATTCCCGCTAATTGCTCGCTGTACTGTGTTGCTTTGGCTCGAAGGTCATCCACATCTATGTATCCGTTATCCAATGCTTTCACAACAACCACTTTCATGCCGGCCATTACGGCGGATGCAGGATTGGTTCCGTGTGCGGAAATGGGGATCAGCATCACATTGCGGTGATGATCGCCTCTGGAGGCATGATATGCACGAATGGTAAGGAGTCCGGCGTACTCACCTTGTGCACCGCTGTTGGGTTGGAGGCTGCAAGCATCGAAGGCAGTTACATCGCAGAGATAATCGGATAGTTCCTGAAGGATCTGGTAGTATCCGCTGGCCTGATCGGCAGGCACAAAAGGATGAAGGCTGTTCCAGCCGGGCCAACTCAAGGGCATCATCTCGGTGGCAGCATTCAACTTCATGGTACAGCTACCCAGTGAGATCATAGAAGTGTTGAGGGAGAGATCTTTATTTTCCAGTGATTTGATGTAGCGCATCATCTGGCTCTCGCTGCGGTGACTGTTGAATACAGGATGCAGCAAGTAAGTAGATTGACGAGAGAAGGCAGCCGGTATACCGGTGTCAGTATTATTGGGATCCAGTGCAAAAGCCACCGGGTCTGTGTCGTTCTCGAAGCAATTGATGAGGTCGAACAGGTCGGTTGCTTGTGTAGTTTCATCGAGTGAAATGCCAATGTGCTTAGAATCGATGTAGCGAAGATTGATCTGCTGACGCAAAGCTTTTTGCTGAATGGTCTCTACCTTATCTGTTTCGATGGTGATGGTGTCGAAATAAGCATTTGATGCCAAGCGATAACCGCGGGCAACGAGCGCATCGGCTACCACGCGTGTGAAATGTGCTACGCGCTGTGCGATTTTTTTCAATCCATCCGGACCATGATACACGGCATACATGGCTGCCATATTTGCCAACAGGGCTTGTGCGGTACAAATATTAGAAGTGGCTTTTTCGCGTTTGATATGCTGCTCGCGTGTTTGAAGGGCCATGCGCAAGGCTCTACCGCCATTTGCATCAATGCTAATACCAATGATCCGTCCGGGAATCGACCGCTTGAAATCATCTTTGGCCGCGAAGAAAGCAGCATGTGGTCCGCCATATCCAAGCGGCACGCCAAATCGTTGAGCAGATCCAACGGCTACGTCTGCGCCCAATTCACCGGGAGAAGTGAGCAGGGTAAGGGCCAGTAAGTCGGTGGCCATTACCACGTATCCGCCCACCGCATGCATCTTCTCAATGAAGGATTTGTAATCTACGATGGCACCGAGATTATTTGGATATTGAAGCAGTGCGCCAAAATAACTGTTGTCGAGCGTGGCCTGTTGGAAATCACCAATCACCAATTCGATGCCTACAGGAAGTGCACGCGTTTTAAGTAATTCCAGTGTTTGAGGGAATACTTGTTCATCTACATAGAATCTGGGTCGATCGATGTGATCTTGTTTGTTCAAGGTGTTGAAGAACATGGTCATTGCCTCGGCAGCCGCGGTTCCTTCGTCGAGCAAAGAAGCGTTCGCAATCGGCAATGCGGTCAGGTCCGATACCATGGTTTGGTAATTGAGCAAACTCTCCAATCGGCCTTGCGCGATCTCGGCCTGGTAGGGGGTGTATTGCGTATACCATCCCGGATTTTCAAAGATGTTTCGAAGGGTTACGGAAGGAGTGATGGTGTTGTAATAACCTTGACCAATATATGTTTTGAACAATTGATTTTTGGCTGCGAGTGACTGCATGTGTTGCAGATACTCGAATTCCGTCATCGCC
>CAYYXC010000004.1:0-30822 GCA_964475505.1 uncultured Chitinophaga sp. | reverse complement strand
CCGCACCGAAGAATTGTTTGGGTTTTTGCATGGCGTTTGCTTCCACACCGCCTGACAATACTTTTCCGGATGCAGGCGCAACGGTATTGTGCGCACGTGCGAGACGGGTGATCGAGTCAAGCAAGATCACAACGTCGTGTCCGCATTCTACCAATCGTTTTGCTTTTTGGAGCGCCATTGTAGAAACCTTCACGTGTTTCTCCGCCGGCTCATCAAAAGTAGAAGCGATTACTTCTGCGCGAACGCTGCGCTCCATGTCGGTAACCTCTTCGGGACGCTCATCTACCAACACCACCATCAGGTAACATTCCGGGTGATTGGCTGCAATGGCATTGGCCACCGCTTTCAGCAGCATGGTCTTACCCGTTTTGGGTTGCGCCACGATCAGTCCGCGCTGCCCCTTACCAATCGGCGTGAACAAGTCCATGATCCGTGTTGAATAATCACTCGGCGTAGTGAACAGGTTCAGTTTCTCAAAAGGGAAAAGCGGGGTTAGATAATCGAAAGGAACGCGGTCCCGCACTTCTTCGGGTCGTTTTCCATTGATGCTCTCTGTTTTAACGAGGGCAAAATATTTTTCGCCTTCACGCGGAGGACGAACCATTCCCACCAGTGTATCACCGGTCTTGATGGCCAGCTGTTTGATTTGCTGAGGCGCTACATATACGTCGTCGGGAGAGGAGAGATAATTATAATCTGAGGAGCGAAGGAATCCGTATCCGTCGGGCATCATTTCTAATACACCTTCCGCCTGGATCAGTCCATCAAATTCAACATTGAAATTTGGCGGATCGCGGCGTGGTTGAAACTGCGGACGATATCCTCCGGTGGGTGGAGCGGGCTCTTGGGGTTGAGCTTGTTGTTGCTGATCCGACTCTTGCAGAATGGCAGAAGCCAATCGCATTTGGGCATCTGTATCGGCTGGCGCTTCAGGTGCTGCAGTTTCGGATTTTTCTACAACGGTTTCTTTGGGAGCAACATCTGTTTTGCGGGGACGCCCACGTTTCGCAGGGGCTTTCTCTTCTTTTTTAGGAGCCATTTTTTCTATTTAAGGATTAGTATCGTCGATTTGTGAACAGGCCTCGTTGATCAGAGAGGCGATTTACATTTTGATGATGTGCCTGATACGGCAGAGAGGGTTCAACACAGTTTCCGAAACCCGACTTAAGAATTGAAAATGATTGGTATGAGGAGGGCGAAATGAAGGAATGCCTTCCGAGGGCAATGTTAGTGGATATATTGCATTTGCCCAAATTTTTGCCCGCTCCGATGGGGTTGTGATATACCTAAAACCCTGTAAATCAACAGCCCCCTTGGTTCGTCAGGTTTGATGTGTAGCACACCCTTCAGTATCTTTACGCCCTCATTATGTTCAATCAACGAATCAAAGTAAGCCAGTTATTAACGCTGGAGCCCAAGGGACAATCCGTCACCGTCATGGGCTGGGTGCGCACTTTTCGCAACAACCAATTCATCGCATTGAATGATGGAAGCACCAATACAAATATTCAAGTGGTGGTGGAGTTGGGAAAATTTGATGAATCGCTTTTGAAGCGGATCACTACCTCTGCTTCATTGAAAGTGACGGGTATCATTGAGCCTTCGTTGGGTAAAGGACAAAAAATGGACCTCAAGGCCGAAACCATTGAAATACTGGGCGACAGCGATGCTGAAAAATATCCGCTGCAACCTAAAAAGCATAGTCTTGAATTCCTGCGTGAAAAAGCTCATTTGCGTTTTCGCACCAATACATTCGGAGCCGTTTTCCGCGTGCGTCATGCTTTGGCTTTCGCTGTACATAAATTTTTCAACGAGAAAGGATTCGTATACATGCATACGCCCATCATCACCGCCAGCGATGCGGAGGGTGCAGGCGAAATGTTTCGGGTCACCACACTTCCGCTAGACGGAACCGCCCCTCGTAATGAAGATGGGTCCATCAATTTCAAAGAAGATTTTTTCGGACGGTCTACCAACCTCACCGTAAGCGGACAACTCGAAGGAGAACTCGGCGCCACTGCTTTCGGAGAGATCTACACATTCGGTCCCACCTTCCGCGCCGAGAACAGCAACACGGCTCGTCACCTCGCTGAATTCTGGATGATCGAACCGGAAATGGCGTTTTATGATTTGGAAGATAACATGAACCTCGCCGAGGAATTCATCAAATACATCGTTCGGTATGCGATGGATAACAACCGGGAGGACTTGGAATTTCTCGCTACGCGATTGGCCGATGAAGAGAAACAACTTCCGCAAGACAAGCGCAGCGAGATGGGCTTGATCGAAAAGTTGGAGTTTGTGCTCAACAATCAATTTGAGCGACTCACCTATACGGAAGCCATTGATATTTTACGCGAGAGCAACCACAATAAGAAAAAGAAATTCCAATACGAGATCACGGGTTGGGGCATGGACCTGCAAAGTGAACACGAGCGTTATCTCGTCGAGAAGCATTTCAAAAAACCGGTGATCCTTTCAAACTATCCCGCTGCCATCAAAGCATTTTACATGCGGCAGAACGATGACGGAAAAACGGTTGCCGCGATGGATATCCTTGCTCCCGGTATTGGTGAGATCGTCGGTGGCTCACAACGCGAGGAGCGACTTGACCGACTCGCTGCGCGGATGAAAGAGATGCACATTCCGGAGGAAGAACTGTGGTGGTATCTTGATACGCGTCGCTTCGGAACAGTACCGCATGCCGGATTTGGTTTGGGCTTTGAACGGATGGTTCAATTTGTGACAGGCATGTCGAATATCCGCGACGTGATCGCTTTTCCACGCACGCCGGGTTCAGCTGAATTTTAATCAAGCCACTTCGCGGAGCGGAGGTGTTTCCAGGTCTTCCTCCTTCAAGCGCATGCGATGGAGAATGTCTTTCAATCCGGATAAACGCTGAACGGTGTAAGGGATTGTATCCATTCCGCTGACGAATCGTTGGATGTAACTGTAGATACCAATCAAACTTCCGGCTTCCATTTCTGCTCCCATGGTTTTGTTAGTGATCAGTAAGGATAAACCGATCACAACCATCACGAGTAGTTCCATGATGCCAAAGTTCCAGGCCTCTTGGTCGCTGATGCGAACCTGCCATTTGCGAAGATTGTCGTAGTGCTGTCGAATAAGATGTCCGTTTCCGCTGGAGATGACATCTACCTGTTTTTCCAGTTCATCATTCTTTAGGCGGTTCAGTTTTCGCATGCGTCGTCCGTATGAATAACTGATCAGCGATACCGGTAATAATATGCTCAGACAAACCAATACCACGGACGTGTCATAGAAGAACAATAAGATCAGCGATCCGAAAATATTATAGACCGCCTCCATCACATAAACCAGATCGAACTCTAAAAAATCAACCAGCTCTCTGGCAAGTGTAGAGTGTGCACTGAGTTTTGATACTTCGCCTTGCTGATAGCGGCGAGCTAGAAAGCGAGTGACCATGGATGTATAGATCGCGGAATAGGTGCGCGTGTCGAGGCGGTGGCGGATAGTGCCGATGACTAGCCATAGCAAATGCACCACACACAGCCATATCAGTCCACTGTAGGATCCTTTGATCAGGTCGTTGACAGCGATACCCAGGAAAAGTGGACGAAGTAGGTTGCCAGCTGTTTCGATCAGAAACAAAAAATAAGTGAGTCCCAGCCGGTTTCGGTGCTGCAGGATCAGTTGGCTCAAGGCGGCAAGGCGTGACATAATATATGTTTTGAGGCAGGGAGCAGGGTCCGGCTGCCAGGTAATTAGTGAAGGTCAGTAAGTAGAACGCAATGGGTAGCGGAGTTGAGACTTTGGAAGAAGCCTCGTGTTTAACCGCGGCGGTTTAGTCCTGCAAATTTAACGAATAGGGGGCGCCGGATCGGATTAAGGTTTTGTAAATTGATATAATGTATTGATTTTCAACGCAATAATTAAATTTCCGGATGATTCTTGTGAAAATAGAAAGGCGCCGATTTCCCGGCCTTGCGGCGATTGGCCAAGCCATTCTCCGCAAATATGCGGTGAATAAGTCTTATATTTGACGCAACCCGTTTTAGCGCGCACGATGCCCAAGTACATTTATGAATACAAAAATTGGCCCGATTTTACCTGGCAGGACGCGGTGATCAACACTGTTTTTGGAGAGGTCCGAAATCTTCAGGGCAAGATCGCCGGGCAGATGAATACGCTTGGGTTTGCCACCAAAGAGGAAGCGGCATTATCAACCCTTACGCAGGATGTGATCAAGTCATCCGAGATCGAAGGGGAAAAGCTGGACTATGACCAGGTCCGTTCTTCCATTGCCAGAAAGTTGGGCATGGATATTGCCGGATTGGTTTCTGCTAACAGAAATGTGGAGGGCGTGGTGGAGATGATGTTGGATGCGACACAACATTATTTACATCCCCTTACAGATGATCGATTATTCTCCTGGCATGCCGCGCTTTTTCCAACCGGCCGCAGCGGACTGAGCAAAATTGAAGTAGGTCAATACCGGACCGGTGAAATGTTGATCGTTTCCGGAGCAATGGGAAAAGAAAAAGTTCATTATGAGGCCGTCAAAGCAAGCAACGTCAAAGACGAAATGAACGCATTTTTAGAATGGTTCAACGACAAGCAGCAGATCGATCCGGTACTAAAGGCCGCCATTGCTCATTTTTGGTTTATCATCATTCACCCCTTTGATGATGGAAACGGAAGGATTGCCCGAGCCATTTCAGACTTGATGCTCGCCCGTGCGGACGGAACCCCGGAACGTTACTACAGCATGTCGAGTCAGATCTTGATCGAGCGCAAACAGTATTACGACGTTTTACAAAAAGTACAATACAGTTCGGGTGACATTACCGATTGGTTGAACTGGTTTCTGCATTGTTTAAAAAATGCATTATTATCAACAGAAGAGACCCTCCGTATAATCTTACGGAAGACAGACTTTTGGAAGATCCATGAACACACCTCCGTCAACGAACGTCAACGAGGGATGTTGAATAAGCTTCTTGATGGATTCGAAGGAAAACTAAGATCGTCTAAGTGGGCTAAGATGGCAAAATGCTCACCCGATACCGCCTTAAGAGATATAAAAGACCTCATCGACAAGGGTATTCTACGACAGGAACAATCCGGTGGAAGAAGTACAAACTATGAACTGATAGAATTCTGAAAAGGACTACCTCCTCAACCCCTGCTCCCGTAAATTCAAGGTGTTTGCTTCCGGTCCTTGGATCAGTTTCTTGCAAAGGGAGGAGCCACACTGACAGGCAAAGGGTTCCATATTATGATCCAGAAAATGTGCGTAATCGAGTGTGAGCTCTTCGCCGGCCTCAATGTCGCGTAAAGCCCGGACGTCCAATCCGTCAAAACCTGTATTGGCTTCACAGGAATGATTCTGCGGCGCCCAATCGGAGGGTTCCTCATCCCATAAAATAAAAACCTCTTCACTGATAGGGTATGCGTATCGACGGAAATTCAATTTCTCTTCTTCGTTCCAATATTTTTCGACATGACGCTTCGTGATGATGCGTTGTGAACGCCCCTCACCTTTGAACACTACCTCTCCTTTTGAAATATTTCGAACGGCGTAGATTCCATAACCTGCAATGGAATTTCCACGCATCTCATAGCATTTCTTTTTGCGCTGGTGGCGGGCAATTCCCTCCGTGATCATATGTTTCACGAATCCAGCCTGACCGATTCCGTCAAACTTCAAAATGAAATCGGCTGAACCTTCGTAACCATCTTGATAAAAAACGGAACAGGTAAAATTGATCTCTAGAAAATAGATTTTATTGGATGCGTCCACCCGAAAATCCAATCGCGCATATCCAACTCCCTGGAATCCTAAGAAAATTTTTTCTGCCGCGCTGCGGAGTTCCTTTTCCAATACGGGATCATTGCAGGGAATATTTGCATCCGGATGTAATTCGGATGTTTTGAGTGCATAGGTTTTGAATGTACGTCCGGCCGGAAAAATATATTCAACCGGCTTGAATGCCGTACAGGTTTTCCCGTCGGTATTCGCGGCTACCAATACAGTGAATTCTCGCCCATCGATGTATTCCTCTGCCAGAAGCGGACCATATTCCTCTATGATCTCATTTACTTTTTGAGAAAGCGCTTTCTCATTCGAAACACACGAGTGATCATCAATCCCCAAACTATCTCCCGCTTTTGCAGGCTTCACAAACAACGGATAGGTTAACAGCTGAGAAGCAAGGGTTACATCTTCTGGCTTGTCGATCCGCACATAGCCGGGTGTGTTGACACCAACGCAGTAAGCAACATATTTCATCAACTCTTTGGTTGGATCGTAGAGTTTGGAGGTGGGACCAGTGAACGGAAGATCCAATAACTCAAGTGTGTGAATTACATCGATGCTGGGGATTTCCCATTCAAGATATCCTTCACACAGATTAACGAAGATGTCGAATCCTTGCTTGCTGAGGTCGCGGAGTTGTTTGTAAGTGGTGAGTTTATTCAGTAACACATGATGCACTTCTGCATCGGGCAACAAGCGTGAAAGATTACGCGCCGGGTCGTAGTTCTGATAATCGACCCCGGAAGTAGAATAATCCGGCTGCAGCACACAAACCTTCATGGTTTCGAAAATAGGATAATGGACTTGTTATTTTACCAAATGGGTAGTCTTTGGGTCAGTTCTTTTAGTGGATCGCTTGGACACTTTTAGTTTTTCTTGCCGCCGCAAGGCATCCATCAAGATGGCCTCGATCACTTTTTCAAACGAAACCTTGGATTCTTTGAGGATGGCCCCAATGGAGGTATAGTTCTCGTCCTCGCTGAGTCCGCATTGTGCATTGGCCTCCAGTATGTATAGTTTACCGGTTTTGGCATCTTGTCGGATATCGATTCGGGTATATCCCTTGCCGCCGCACGCCTTGTAACCAAGCAGACTAAGCTCTTTAATGGCAGGAATCAATTCCTGAGGAGCTGACGTGTATTCATAGAAATTGGCTTGCTCTGGCATGGGGGCTTCCTCCTCATAGATCTCCCAGAGTCGATCGAAGGATAGAAATTTCTCTGTTTCGGGAAGCGATTCATGAAATACGCGTTGCACCGGCTCGTATACAACACAGTGCTCCGGATCATCGGCCGAACCGGTAATGAAGGTGGTGTATTCCGGCCCCGAGATGAATTGTTCTACGAATAGTCCGTCTGCCAACAGGTTCCAGCCACGGTATCCGTTTTGTATTTCTTCCACTCGGGCGATGAGTTCTTCTTCGGAATGGACCACATTTTTTACGCTTACACCCATGCTTCCGCCCGACACGGCCGGTTTGATGATCATGGGAAGCCCCACCCGTTTTCCCAACCCCTTCAGTGTTCCTCTTTTTTCAGTGATCACGCGCCAATTGGCAGTAGATACACCGTGCTTATCAAATGCTTTCTTCATCGGGATCTTTGAGGTGGTGATCCGATAGAAGTGTTCATCCGATCCGGTGTAGATCAATCCCAGCCGATCCAACTCTTGTATAACGGAAACGCCGGGGGCGCCATTTACCTCATCGCCGTCGCAGAGGTTTAAGATCAGCGGATTGGTTCCCGAGGATGTAATCTTTCCAAGCACTTCTCGGAAGTTTTCCAGTGTAACCGGTTGCCAGGTCCATTCCAATCCCAATGCTGCGAACACACGGGTATATTCCTGAATCGATTGGGTAAAGTCGTAGTAACAGGACAAATTAGGGTCATCCGACTCCAAGCGAGGAGCCAGTACCCAAATGTGGAAAGTTTGAATAGTTTGAGGAGTTTGAATAGTTTGAATAGTTGGGCGTTAGCTAATCAGTTTTTGTTGGATATAGGGACTGAGTTTATAGTTGGAGAGTTGAGTGTTGGAGAGGGTGTGTGCACCGGAGATGACTCCTAAGCAATTTTTTGAGCCACACTGGCAATGAAAGGGTTGGTCCATTTTCCATTCAGTAGAGGGATAGAAAAAACGAAGTTCTTCTCCCATTTGAATGGGTTTGATCGCTACCAATGTAAGCGCATTCAGGTCAATGAATACATTCGGATCGCAGCTGTGGTTCAGGTATTTCAAATGATCGGGCTCAAATTCAAAATGCTCATTTTCTCCGATCTGAACCGTGAGGTAAGTGGGTGTGGCTTGAATGGAGCGGATAGAGAATTCAATCAATCGATCGTGTTGATTGAAGGATTGTGTAGCAAATAACCCTTGTTGTTTGCTGACCGGATTCAACCGGACCTCAAAACAGGGATAGGAGCAAACGATATTGTATTCGTCGGTAAGACGCATATGGGTTAGTGGCTGTAAGGTATATATAAAACATATTCCAGTGAATATCTTGTTCTACTTGTTATTCAATTGCAATACACATTTTTAAGTCCGCACCACCAAATCGGAATACTTTTGTCGCCCTGCTCATGCGATTCGTTCGAACCATATTGTTTTGGTCTTTATTCTTTTTGTCTTTTTTAGACGGAATCGGTCAATGTTCTACTCCCATTGCCAATTATCCATATCGGGAGGGGTTTGAAGCAACTGCAGGTGCTTGGACATCTGGTGGTGCAGGCAATAACTGGGCTTGGGGCAGCCCTAATAAATCCGTCATTCGCTCGGCCGGAGAGGGAAATCGGTGTTGGGTGACCGGTGGTTTGACTGGAACCGGCTATGCTCCATCAGAAGCATCTTGGTTACAATCGCCCTGCTTTGACATGAGCACTGTTGTGAATCCTTATGTTGAATTTTTAATTTTTTGGGATACCGAGCAGTTGTTTGATGGGGCTTCTTTGCAGTATTCGTTGGACCAAGGACAATCCTGGATCACCGCCGGATCGGCCAGTGGTCCCAAGAATTGCCTCAATGAGAACTGGTTCAATCAAAACACGATCACCTACCTCTCTTCCCTTACCTCTCAGCGCGATGGATGGTCGGGTACGACACAAGCCACTTCGGGAAATTGCCGAGGCGGCAATGGAAGTGGCGGCTGGGTGCGCGCTAAACAGACCTTGCCTGCCTTGGCAAGGCAATCCCGTGTCATTTTCCGCTTCATCTTTGGTGCGGGAACCATCTGCAATAATTTCGACGGGTTGGGTGTTGATGATTTTTATGTTGGGGAAGCACCGCCCAACCAAGCCGATTTTGATATAGTATGTGTGGCGGGTGATACAGTTGATTTCAGAGACCGTTCGCTGCTTTGCCCAATTCAATACAACTGGGATTTTGGAGATCCAGCCTCGGGCGTCAATAATAATAGTACCAGCAAGAATCCAAGACACGTTTTTACTGCTCCCGGTACCTATACTATTAAGTTGACCACTTCCGGCCCCAATAATCTCTCTGCTTCTATAACAAAGGACATCACCATCCTTCGTGCCAATGCGGTTCAAAAAAAGCCGGCGGATTGTGTGACTGATCAAGGTGGACAGGCCGAGGTATTTGTACAGGGCTCAGGCGGACCACTCCTTTATAATTGGAATACCATTCCGGCACAGGTGACGGCTATCGCATCGGATCTTTCGAGTGGTATCTATTTGGTTCGTGTTTCGGGAAACGGGGCTTGTCCAGTTACAGATACGGTTCTCATTTCGGTAGATAAAAACTGCGGGGACATCCGATTTCCCTCCGGCTTCACACCCAACCGGGATGGAAAGAATGATGGATTTGGCGTATTGGGCGGACTGGGTAATATTCAGCAATACCGGCTCAATATCTACAATCGATGGGGACAAGAAATATTCTCCACCACAGACCCTAAAACAAAGTGGAACGGCCTATTGAAAGGAGTAATGGCCGACCCGGGCGTTTATGTTTGGATGGCAGAGATCACGCTGCGTAATCAGCCCATGCGTCGGGAAAAAGGAACCTTCGTCTTGCTTCGCTAAAAAACGAAAATCATTTGTCTATTTTTGGACGATGTCTACACGTCCTGTCATTTGCATCGGTGCCGCGCTGGTCGACGAGCTTTTTCACGCCACCGATGAACTCCTCCTTGCTACAACAACAGATGCCACCGTTACCAAAACGGCCGGAGGGGTGGCCCGAAACATTGCCCATCAATTGGCTTTACTGGATGTGCCGGTCCAATTGATCACTGCCGTCGGCAGCGACAGCGACGGCGATTGGATCAAACAAGTTTGCCGCGCTGCGGGGGTAGGACTGGATGCGATCATCACCAAAGATGGACTGAACGGCAAATACACTGGCATCTTAAATCCGGATGGCTCTCTCTTTACCGCCTTCCTGACCAATGCCGCGAATCACCTCATTACTCCCGAACACCTCGAGGCCAATCGTGCGCTTTTATTGACCGCTTCTTATTTGTTGGCAGATGCGAACATTCGCGTCGATACCGGAGAATGGCTGGTTCGGTTCAGTAGAGAAACGGGCATTCCATTCATCCTCGAACCCGTTTCGGTGCCACCGGCACGCAAGTTCAAAGGGGCAGACCTGAAAGGTCTTTATCTGATCACGCCCAATGAAGATGAGCTACCTGTGTTATGTACGACTGAATCAACGCTCATTCCTCATCAGGTGGAAGAATTATTAAATCGAGGGGTTCAGCATATTTGGTTGCACAATGGTAAAAACGGTTCGGCCTTGTATTCAAAGGATAAGGTGATGAATCTGCATGCTCCTTCCATTGATGTGGTAGATTGTACGGGGGCGGGCGACGGTTCTTTGTCCGGCTTTTTGTTGGGCAAACACCTGGGCTGGTCCGATTTCGATTGCATGCGTCTTGCTCATAGTTTATCCGCCGAGATCTTACAGGTGAATGGAGCCATTGCCACGCACTTGGATCAAAAAACATTGTTGGCCCGCGTAGACCATTATTTTCCCAAAGCATGAATCCACACTTGTATATAAACCCTGCTGTTGTTGATGCATTGCAATCCAATAAGCCGGTCGTAGCGTTAGAGTCTACGATCATTTCTCATGGGATGCCTTTTCCGAAAAATGTGGAGACGGCCCTTGCGGTTGAACAGATCGTGCGGGATAATGGTGCGTTACCCGCAACCATCGGTATCATGAATGGGAAGTGTGTAGTGGGGATGAATAAAGAAGAGATTGAGACGTTTGGCAAAGCATCGAATGTCTGGAAGGTGAGTTTGAGAGACCTTCCCTATGTGGTTTCTCAACATTTATTAGGTGCGACTACGGTAGCGGCGACGATGCGCATTGCGTCCATGGCCGGCATTAAAATATTTGTAACCGGAGGAATCGGGGGGGTGCATCGCGGAGCAGAAACCACTATGGATATATCTGCAGACCTAACCGAAATGGCACAAACAAATGTGGCGGTGGTATCGGCCGGGGTTAAGTCGATTTTAGACATCGGACTTACGCTCGAATATTTGGAAACATTGGGTGTGCCGGTAGTTACTTATGGATCGGATGCCTTTCCCAGTTTTTATTCCCGCGAAAGCGGTCATCTTTCTCCTTTGCGCTTAGATACGCCTGATGCGATCGCTAATATGCTTTTGGCGAAATGGTCGATGGGATTAAATGGATCGGTGCTTATTGCCAATCCGCTCTCTGCCGAAGCTTCCATCGATCGAAATGAAATGGAGGCGCATATTCAACAGGCGCTTGCTGCAGCAACAGCAGCCGGCATCAAGGGAAAAGAAGTAACGCCGTTTTTACTCAAGTACATTGCGGATCACACCAGTGGTGAAAGTTTGGAGGCGAATATCGCCCTGATCAAATCCAATGCTGTCCTTGGTGCTGCCATTGCCAAGGCGTATACTCGTTGATTTTTCCTAACTCGCTTACTGGGTCGATTTGGAGAGCAGACTTTTAGTTAGTTTAAATAGTTTAAATAGTTTGAGAAGTTTGAATAGTTTGAGAAGTTGTTAGGTTTGGGAGGTTGAGGTGGGGAAATGTTTATCTTGGTTACAATAAAATCGTCACCATGAATAAGCGTACGTTTCTGCGGCAAGCGGCCTTTACCGGATTGGGCATTTCGTTCGGATGGGAAGCGTTGGCAAATGATTTTTCCTCTGTTGCGGACAGATCGGCCGAGTCGTTGGCATTTGATGAATCGTTTTGGAGAATGATCCGCGAAAAATATTTACTCAAACCTGATTATATCAACCTCGAAAATGGGTATTACAATTTTATTCCACAGCCGACCCTCGAACGATACATCCAGCACATCCGCAACATAAACTACCAGGGATCCTACTATATGCGCACGGTGCAATGGGAGAATAAAAAGAAAATGGCAGCTAAACTGGCAACGATCGCCGGTTGTGGAACCGATGAGCTGATCATAACACGTAACACGACCGAATCACTGGACTTGGTGATCGCCGGACAATCCTGGCTGCCGGGCGACGAAGCAGTGATGGCCATCCAAGATTATGGCGCCATGCTCGACATGTTCGATCAGGTAGCCGAGCGATACGGGGTGGTACTAAAGAAAATATCTGTTCCCAACCACCCAGAGTCAGACGAAGCAATTGTCTCCCTCTATGAACAAGCCATCACACCCAAAACCAAGCTGTTGATGGTTTGTCATATGATCAACATAACCGGACAAATTCTTCCCATCCGTAAAATCGCTGACATGGCCCACGCCAAAGGCGTAAAAGTAATGGTGGATGGTGCACATGCCTTCGCACACATTCAATACAAGATCAGTGAACTGAATTGCGATTATTACGGAACCTCGCTTCATAAATGGATGAGCGTTCCACTGGGCGCCGGTTTTCTATACGTGAAAAAAGGAGAAGCGCCTAAACTATGGCCATTGATGGGAGATCGTAGCCCAAAAGAAGACGTCTACCGCCTGAATCATACCGGCACACATCCCTGCGCCACCGACTTGGCCATCGGAGATGCGATCGATTTTTACAACAACATCGGTCAGGATAAAAAAGAAGCCCGCCTGCGATTCTTGAAAGATTATTGGACCAGCCGCGTGAAAGACAACACCAAGATCATATTAAATACGCCACTGCAAAAAGATCGCTCTTGCGGAATCGCCAACGTGGGAATCAAGGGTATGTCTCCAATTACGCTGGCCAAACGATTGCACGAAGAACATAAAGTGTATACAGTACCGATCGACTACGCAAATGTCCACGGCTGCCGCATCACCCCAAATGTCTATACCACCACCGAAGAACTCGATCAATTTGTAAACGCCCTACACACCCTCTCCCAAACCTAACAACTTCTCAAACCCTTAAACTTTTCAAACTTTTCAAACTTCTCAAACTCCCCAAACTGGCGGCGGGTTCCGATACGCTAACACGACCTGACCACGAACCGATTTTAGATTGACGATCCTCATTCATCCACTATGCGCCGCCGCCCTATGTTTGTGTAACGTTGATCGAAAACGGATCGTTCAGTAAAAGAGGTCAGATATAGCTGTTTAAAGGACCGTAAACTGGCCGACTAACCCCGCAGAAAAGCGGCTATGCTGGACAAGATGGTTTTCGAATCGAATAAACCGATACAGAATAACCGTTGTAAAAGACACTAAACTGTATCGATTGTACACAGGGCGGCCAAAAGTCGCCCTGTTTTTTTTGCAATGATGATCATCATCAACTGCTCGATTCTAATCCTTCTTTACCCCTGTCTTGTGATGATACGTTTGTTCCAAACAAACAGTATCATGAAAACAATTACACTTAATCAGCTGCGATCATTTATACAATGGTCGCTGTTGGCTTGGTTGTTGTCTTCGTTGTTCATTCAACGAGCGACGGCACAAGCCTGTCAGTTCCAACAGGGACAGAACGGAGGGGTGAGAGGGACTGTGATTAGTCCGGTTGATTTCGCCCGAGGAAATGTCAATGGATCAAAAGCGCATTATGTGGAAGGAAATTCGATTCCCTATCGAATCGAATTCACCACACTGGCCGCCAACACGCAGTACCGAGCGTTGATCTCCTTTGATGTAAAGAAGCAAACAAAACATGCGCTTGATTACATCACCGGGTTTCAAAACCTGAAGTACAGCACCCTCGATCCTGCCGAGCAAGTAGACCCCATTCGAGGGACGGGGTTACAGGGATTAACGGGAATTGTGGTGAACTCCTTTCCCATCCCCAACCCAACTTTTTCAACCGATGCCGTCTATAATAGCACGGCCACAAGTAGTTTCAATCTACTGAAGACGCCCGCTTATTTTAATCCGGAGCTAACTACTCCCGCCTCTCCTTACGGGGCTGCGGTACGGGATAAGGGCAATATGGCTATTTGGAATGCCACCATCAATAGCATTCAATATGTCAATACGATCAATACCGACCTCAGCGATGTTCATGCTACATTCGAAGTAGTATTTACCAAGGCAAACAACGCCAATCCAGTTGTATTGGCCTGGGGCGGACATATTGCTTCAACCCAAACCTGGGGCGAAGGCAATTCGGCACACGACATCCCCGGATCACCTTATCATATGTTTGTTGAAACGGTTGAAACGACCGTAGGCAATAATACCATCTGCAACGGCAGCATGGATTGTCAACTTTCTTCTAATGCTGTATCGATATTGCCCACCTGTTCGATCAGCGGACCCGTTGTCGCTTGTCCGGAAACCAACTCGCTTACCTATACCGCTACACTGGATGCCGACGTGTACGGTGCTGTTAATTATACATGGTTGTTGACGAATGGAACTCCTTCTGCCGGGGCACAACTTTCTGGCATACTGACCGGTTCCACAACGGCGGGTAGTATGACTCGTCAAGCGATACCCATCGCAGCTGATTTCGTGGCGGGCGGGAATTTCCGACTCCAACTTACAGTAGAACGAGACGGGAACACGGCTGTCTGTTATTTGAATAGTGCCACGGCACCGGGTGATTCTGTTTTGATAAATAATGTAGTTACAACTGCTGCGGCTAGTCCCACTAGCATTTCCTTAAACACTACATCTATCTCCAATCTTTCTGCCACTACTCAATTAAATGGAACAACAGATAATGCTGCATTCAATTATGCCTGGACGGTAGTAAGTGCTGGCGGACTGAACGGCGGCTCTTTGACGGGCGCCAGTACACGCACCCCTCAATTCACAGCTGTCAATCCCGGCACCTATGTATTCCAGGTGTCGGCTACACAAATCGCCGCCCCCAACTGCGTTGATCTGGATTCTGTAACAGTGGTTGTCACCGACGCACAGTCCTGCCCCACCGTACCCACGGCGGCAGTTTGTGCCGATACATCATCCGTTACATACACGGCCAGCGCCCCACCTGCTACCGACGTAACATACGTTTGGTCTGTGAATAACGGAGCCCAGATCACATCAGCAAATGGAATACAATCCGTAACGGTAGACCCCGGTACTATTTCTTTTACACTTACGCTGGTGTTGGATTATGCCAATCCATCGATTCCTAACGACACCTGTAATTATCAGGTTACCGTAAACCCATTGCCAATTGTAAACACAGGTAGTTATGGTCCCTACTGTATCGATGCTTCGCCGGTAACATTGGGTGGTTCACCCGCCGGAGGAACTTGGAGTGGCACAGGTGTAACCAGTTCAACCTTCAACGTTCAGACTGCCGGCACAGGAACACACCAGGTGATTTACACCTATACTGATGCGAATGGATGTACGAATGCCGACACCACTTCAATTGTAGTAAATCCTTTGCCTGTAGTTAATACGGGTAGCTATGGTCCTTATTGTATTGATGCATCCCCTGTTACGCTGAGTGGTACACCTGCTGGTGGAACTTGGAGCGGCACCGGCGTGACCGGATCTACGTTCAATGTACAGACAGCCGGCGTGGGAACACATCAGATCATTTATAGTTATACAGATGCGAATGGCTGTTCTGCGGCGGACACTACTTCTATCGTAGTTAACCCGCTGCCCGTTGTGAATACCGGAACCTACGGTCCCTATTGTATCGATGCTTCTCCTGTAACGCTGAGCGGTACACCAAGCGGTGGTACCTGGAGTGGCACCGGTGTGACCGGATCTACGTTCAATGTACAGACAGCCGGCGTAGGAACGCATCAGATCATTTACAACTATACCGATGCAAATGGATGTACAGCAGCTGACACGACATCGATCGTAGTGAATCCATTACCTGTTGTTAACACAGGAAGTTATGGCCCCTACTGTATTGATGCTTCGCCGGTGACATTGAGTGGTACGCCTGCTGGTGGCACCTGGAGTGGAACAGGTGTAACCGGTTCAACCTTCAACGTTCAGACTGCCGGCGTGGGAACACATCAGGTGATTTACACCTATACTGATGCGAATGGATGTACGAATGCCGACACCACTTCAATTGTAGTAAATCCTTTGCCTGTAGTTAATACGGGTAGCTATGGTCCTTATTGTATTGATGCATCCCCTGTTACGCTGAGTGGTACACCTGCTGGTGGAACTTGGAGCGGCACCGGCGTGACCGGATCTACGTTCAATGTACAGACAGCCGGCGTGGGAACACATCAGATCATTTATAGTTATACAGATGCGAATGGCTGTTCTGCGGCGGACACTACTTCTATCGTAGTTAACCCGCTGCCCGTTGTGAATACCGGAACCTACGGTCCCTATTGTATCGATGCTTCTCCTGTAACGCTGAGCGGTACACCAAGCGGTGGTACCTGGAGTGGCACCGGTGTGACCGGATCTACGTTCAATGTACAGACAGCCGGCGTAGGAACGCATCAGATCATTTACAACTATACCGATGCAAATGGATGTACAGCAGCTGACACGACATCGATCGTAGTGAATCCATTACCTGTTGTTAACACAGGAAGTTATGGCCCCTACTGTATTGATGCTTCGCCGGTGACATTGAGTGGTACGCCTGCTGGTGGCACCTGGAGTGGAACAGGTGTAACCGGTTCAACCTTCAACGTTCAGACTGCCGGCGTGGGAACACATCAGATCATCTATAGTTATACTGATGCGAATGGATGTACGAATGCTGACACGACTTCGATTGTTGTGAATCCGTTACCTGTTGTAAATACAGGTAGTTATGGTCCTTATTGTGTTGATGCATCACCTGTTACGCTGAGTGGTACACCGGCCGGTGGAACTTGGAGTGGTACAGGTGTGACTGGTTCTACGTTCAATGTTCAGACTGCAGGCGTAGGAACACACCAGATCATCTATGGTTATACTGATGGAAATGGATGTAGTGCTGCAGATACGACTTCGATTGTTGTGAATCCGTTACCTGTTGTTAACACCGGTAGTTATGGTCCCTACTGTATCGATGCTTCCCCTGTAACGCTGAGTGGAACACCCGCCGGTGGAACCTGGAGTGGCACCGGTGTGACCGGTTCTACGTTCAACGTTCAGACTGCCGGCGTAGGAACACACCAGATCATCTATAGCTATACTGATGCAAATGGATGTACGAATGCTGACACAACTTCGATCGTTGTGAACCCGTTGCCAGTTGTTAATACTGGCATCTATGGTCCTTATTGTATTGATGCTTCCCCTGTTACGCTGAGTGGCACGCCCGCCGGTGGAACCTGGAGCGGTACAGGTGTAACCGGTTCAACCTTCAACGTTCAGACAGCCGGCGTAGGTACCCACCAGATAATATATACTTATACCGATGGAAATGGATGTGCGGCTGCTGACACGACTTCAATCGTTGTGAATGCGTTGCCAGTTGTTAATACCGGCACCTATGGTCCTTATTGTATCGACGCATCTCCTGTTACCCTGAGCGGTACGCCCGCTGGAGGGACCTGGAGTGGCACAGGGGTGACCGGTTCAACGTTCAACATCCAGACAGCAGGTGTAGGTACGCACCAGGTGATTTATACTTATACTGATGCAAACGGCTGTACGAATGCCGATACCACCAGTATTACGGTTAATCCGTTGCCGGTTGTGAATACAGGTAGCTATAATCCGGTTTGCGATTATGAAAATTCCGTAAGCCTGAGTGGTACACCTGCTGGTGGAACATGGAGTGGCACAGGTGTAACCGGTTCTACGTTCAATGTTCATGTTGCCGGTGTTGGTACACACCAGTTGATATATAGTTATACGGATGGAAATGGATGTTCTGCTGCGGACACTACCTCCATTGTGGTACAACTTTGTATGGATGATGATTTCTGTACCTATACACAGGGTTATTTTGGAAGCAAGAATGGAAAGGCGTGTGATGGAGACAGTTTGTATCGAAATCCCATCTCACTGATCAGAAAACTTTTGTTGCCTGGCAACATCATTCTCGGTGCCGGTGCCCGCACCATTACGATTACCGTAAATGACTCTGTTCGTGTGAATGCGGTGATGCCCGGAGGAAGTACTCCTCGTACGCTGACTCATAACGGAAACATTACTATGTCTCAGTTGAGTGCTTTTAATTACCTGAATCGTCAGGGAAGATTGAACAATGTATTCTTGTCTCAAACCCTGGCATTGTCTCTGAATCTTCGAATCAATCCGAGCCTCATGCATTTCGCACTTGACAGCGGATATCTGATCACACAGAAACTGGCTAGTTGCGGTGATTCCACCACAACGGTTTCCTGTGAGATGGACGATGATGCGATTGATTCTTGGAAGATGAATGATAAAGTGGTTGGTTACTTGGCTGCCAATGGTGGCGCTACGGTTGAGAATTTGTTGAAGCTGGCAAATAACCTGCTTGGACGAGTAGTGATGCCTGGTGCAATGGGTGCCGGCGGTACCTATGTGCCTTCTTACTCTTCCGTGAGTGATATGGTAAGTACCATCAATGAAGCGTTCGATGAGTGTCGGGTATTCTTGAAATACGATTCTGTTGAGATGGAATGTCCTGAGACAGAATCTATCCGGCGCTATGTAGAGGTTAAAGCCGAGCCAGAGTTAAGCACTATTCGGGCCAATGCATATCCGAATCCTTATGGAAAACTGATTCAGTTCAGTTTGACCGGAACGGTATCCGGACAGGCCGACTTAAGTCTCTTCGACCTGAGTGGTCGTCAATTGGCCCAGCCGTATCAAGGATACTGGAAAGCCGGTGATTGGCGATTGATCAACTATACTGTAAAACCGGGGCAGGCCGTTCCCATGATCTATCGATTCCGCATCGGAAAAGAGACGGTTACCGGAAAGCTGATGCCGGGTAATTGATCCGATTTAATCACCTAGAGAAAAAGGGGCCAAGCGGCCCCTTTTTTTATTTGTGTATTGATCAGCCTGCTTACCGTTCTTGATCAGGATCCGTTTCCAATCTCTTTACAATCTTCCAAGCCATGTATGTATGGACTTTATTATTACTGGTTGCTTGTGCTGCTCAAACACAGCCTACCGCCACAGAGGTATTGCGAAAGGCAGAGGAAAACCAACGCGGCAAAACATCTGAATCTGAATTGGTGATTCGGACTGTTCGAGTGGGTTGGTCTCGTGAAATGATGATACATGCTTGGTTAAAAGGAGATGATTTTGCTTTGTTACGAATTCTTTCTCCTGCAAGAGACAGGGGGGTTGTATATCTCAAACGAAAAAAAGAGGTATGGAATTGGATTCCCACGCTGGAGCGCGTGATCAAACTTCCTCCATCTATGATGAGTCAGGGATGGATGGGCACCGATTTTACGCACGATGACCTTGTGCATGAATCATCGATTGTGCAGGAGTATACGCACACATTTGAGCGGGATACAGTCATCGATGGAAACTCCTGTTATCTGATTCGCTGTATTCCACTTCCCACCACTGCGGTGATTTGGGGACTGCTTCGCATTGCCGTTGATAAAAAAGAGGCATTGGAGCGATATGTGGAATTCTATGATGAGTCAAATAAAAAGATCAGTTACATGATCGCCGATTCCGTTCGGTTCATGGGAGGAAGGCGAATTCCCACTCGCTTGTATTATCAACCGGTAGACAAACCTGGCCAACACACGGAGATTCATTATCGTTCACTTCGGTTTGATCAACCTTTGTCCGATCAGTTTTTTTCCTTGGACCGAATTCGTCAATGGTAGTGATATGTGGATATGGAACATGGCATGGAAAAACCTGGACCGAAACAGGAGTCGAACCATCATCACGGTTTCCGCCATTTTTTTTGCCGTTGTGCTATCGGTCGCCACCAGCAGCCTCCGTGCCGGCATATTCGATCAGCTGGTAGACAATATCACCCGATCCTACACAGGCAAGATTCAGATTCATGCTGCCGGGTATTGGGAGGAGCCTTCGTTGGATAAAACATTTTCACGCGATCTGACAGTTGAATCGATGTTGACGAGGGAATTGAATATGAAATCGGTGCTTCCCCGATTGGAAACCTTTGTTTTAGCCGCTTCCGATCGGTTGGCCAAAGGTGCTCAACTGGTAGGAATGGATCCGGAGGCAGAGGATCAAATGACAGGTATGCGATCAAGACTGGTCTCAGGAGTTTTTCCTGATGCTACTTCGAAAGGATTGTTACTGGCAGCGGGCATGTTGCATCGAATGGGTGCACGTGTAGGAGATACGTTGGTTTTATTGGGACAGGGATATCACGGCGCTATGGCTGCCGGAAAATATCCCATTCAGGGAGTGATTCGTTTTGGGGCACCAGATCTGAATGATCGCCTGATTTTTATCCCACTGCTAGCCATGCAGGATTTTTTGTTGGCAGAGAATCGATTGACGGCTTATGTATTGGACCCGAGTACATCCCATCGATTGCTTGAACAAACAGATTCAATTCGTAAAAGAGTAGGTTCGGAATATGAGACGATGGCATGGACAGAAATGATGCCTGACATCGAACAGCATATCCGCACAGATACCCGCAACATGCGCATCGTTCAATGGGTTCTATATCTGCTCGTCAGTTTTGGCATTTTCGGAACCTTACTGATGTTGATGAGCGAGCGTGTGCATGAGTTTGGCATGCTGCTCGCACTTGGTATGCATAGGTTGCAGCTGGCGTCAGTGTTAATATGGGAGTTGATGTTTGTCTTTGGGTTGGGTGTTTTATCGGGATTGCTGGCCAGTTTTCCGTTGATCTTTTTTTTGAACCGATATCCTATACGATTGAGTGGATCGATTGCAGCCGCCTATGAGAGATTTGGGTTTGAAGCTGTTTTTCCTGCTGCGATGGATCCAGCCATTTTTTGGGAGCAAGGAGCTACGGTGTTGTTGATCGGCTTATTGCTTTCGATCTATTTGGTGTGGCGGATTTTTCGATTATACCCCGTAAACGCGATGCGATGAGCAGTATACGAATGGCTTGGCGAAATCTTTGGCGACATCCAATGCGCAGTTGGTTGATCATGCTTTCTGTTGCCATAGGGTTGGCTGCAGGACTGTTCGTACTCTCGGTTTACAGAGGAATGGTTGAGTCAAGAATGCGTACTGTGATCGATGCGGAGGTGGGACATGTGCAAATCCATGCTCGCGGCTTCAAGCCCGACCTTGATCCGGCACGAATATTGGATCCTTCCTCATCATTATTAAGCATGCTCCAAAACGATCCGCAGGTTCATCGATTCGGAATGCGCTCTCTTTCGGAAGGAATGCTCAGTAATCCGGTTGGTACTGCGGGAGTTATAGTGCAAGGCGTTGATATGGAAAAAGAGTCCTTCCTGTCGCAATTATCAAAAAAAATCATTGCAGGAAGGATTGATACCAGCGCTGCTAGTCGCTACATATTGATTGGGAAAAAATTGTCGGATAAAAAACAAATGCCGGCTGGCTCCAAAGTGGTGCTGATGTTGGTTGATTCATCGGGTGAATTGGTTTCCGCTGCTTTTCGGGTGGGTGGCATCTTTCAGTCTGCCAACACCCCTTTCGATGAAAGAAATATATATATCCCTTTCAATGTGTTGAATGAATTATTAGGCATTGGGTCTTCCATGCATGAGTATGTGGTACGCTTGAGTGACGAGGATAGCACTGATCAATGGGTCGCTCGTTACCAGCGGCTTTTTCCTTCATTGCTGGTGGAGGTGTGGAGAAGTTTATCGCCTGAAACAGATCTGTTGATCTCTGCGGTGGATGGCTACTCGATCATTGTGTTGGTATTGATCTTTCTGGCGCTTTCGTTTGGGATCATCAATACTCTCTTGATGAGTGTATTGGAGCGGAGGAGAGAATTTGGTATGATGATGGCCCTTGGAATGAATCGGCTGCGCGTATTTGAGTTGGTGATGTGGGAAACGTTTTTGTTGGTTTTAGCGGGATTGCCTTTTGGCGGATCTGCGGTTTGGTTTCTGGTTGAATATTTTCAGAAAACGGGTATTGATTTCTCTAAGCGAAGTCCTGATCTGATGAGCAGTTTTGGTTTTGAATCGGTGTTATATCCTTCTTTTCCTACCGATCGTATATGGGATGTTGCTGCGGTGGTTCTGCTTACCACTATTTTATCGGGTCTATTTCCTGCGTACAGGGTAATGCGGTTGAGTCCTTCCGAAGCCATGCGAAAATAAAACACGAAATATGGAAACGGTTATCGATGCACATGAAGTTAGTAAGACCTATGATCGGGCGGGTATTCCGGTTCCAGCGGTTCAAGGAGTGCATTTGCATTTAGAGAAAGGAGAGTTTACAGCTTTGGTTGGTCCTTCCGGTTCGGGCAAGACCACTTTACTGAATTTGATCGGCGGGCTAGACAAGCCAGATCAAGGAAGTATTTTGATCGGTGGGGTTGACATCACTACTTTATCGGGCAGGGCCTTGGTCGATTTTCGTCTTTGGAATATCGGTTTTGTTTTTCAGCATTTCAATTTAATACCTGTGCTGACTGCCAAAGAGAATGTTGGTTTCATTCTGGATCTTCAGAAAAAATCCAAATCCTTTCGAAAAGCGCGGGTGCAGGAATTATTTCAGGAGATCGGGTTGACTGATAAAATGAATGTTCGTCCGGCTAAACTCTCCGGTGGCCAGCAGCAACGCGTCGCTGTGGCAAGGGCGCTGGCATCCAAACCCCGATTTGTGTTGGCGGATGAGCCCACCGCTAATCTCGATAGTGCATCTGCTTCGAATTTATTGGATATGATGGGTCAATTGAATCGACAAGAGGGAATGACCTTTTTATTTTCTACGCACGATCAGCGGGTGATCGAACGTGCACACCGTGTAATTACGCTGGTGGATGGAAAAGTTGCCGAGGATCGAATACAAAAAGGTTGAGCTCTTGAAACAATTGAATTATCTGCTGTTAAGTCTACGCTTTTTGTGCTACTCGAGCATATTATGTTCGCAGGACAGTTTGCTGATGCCGCAGCGCAAAACAACCATCACTGGTTATCTGCGTTCAATTAATGAGATACAGCACAGTGATAGGAACGGGGAATGGAAGGCCTATACAGGTGTGCATGTGCGATTGAATGCGAGATATTGGCTGAGTTCATCTCTTCGTCTTCGATTGGATCTACGAACGCAATATCTATTTGGATCCGCCATTTCTGAACTGCTCGCTTATCGTAGTGGCTTTCGTCAGCCGGATGAATCGATCAATCTTCATACTGTTTGGTGGAAGAAATCTTCTACGGTTGGATATACCAATGTAGAGCGGCTGGCTTTCGAATATGAGAAGCAGGCCTTATCGGTGGTGGTGGGTCGCCAGCGGATTCATTGGGGAATGGCGTTGAGTTGGAATCCAAACGATGTTTTTCAGGCGGGTAATTTATTTGATCCGGATTATGTGGAGCGCCCTGGAGTAGATGCCATTCGGATTCAGCAATCGAGTGGCCCAGTTTCCGGCCTGGAATTAGCCATCGCTCGAACGGGACAAGGTAAATCGCATGCTGCTTGTCGTTATTATATGAATCATTCCGGATGGGATCTGCAATTCATCGGTGGGTGGTACAATGTACAGCCCATGTTTGGTGCGGGCGGTTCGGGAAGTGTTGGCAACTGGTCGCTTCGCGGAGAACTGCAAACATTTTTTCAAACGGCGGGATCCGTTTTTCAGTTTCAATCGGTGGTGGAGACAGACCGAGTTCTTACCGGAAATAATTATATAAGGGGTGCTTTGTTGTATAATCTGAATGGATCAACTGGCAACAGTAAGTCCCCGCCCGATTTTTTTCCTGAACCCACACGATTGATGCCGGGAAAATGGAATGGGTTGTTGGGGTGGAGTCGGGAACCATCCCTTAGGGTTCGATATGGCGCAGATATTTTTTATACAACGGCTGCACAAACTTTGGTAATCTTTCCTCGGCTAGATTGGACATTTATAAGGAATTGGTCTGCCGCTGTTTTTTTTCAAAGCAGTTTCTCACTAAAACCCGGTATATCCGCGCAGCGCATATTTTTTCGACTGGAGCGATCTTTTATCCATTAGACATTCAAAACCTCAATACACATTTCATTACAAATCTGCAATACTTATTAGTGGTATACAATAAAAATATTTTTAATATGACATTTGTGTGCAAACCCATGAATGGCAAATCTGCCATTGTGGAAGTCTTCTTAATGTAACATATTTGTAATATGTCCTTAAAACGCGAAGAAGTAAGCAAAAAAATTGGCGATAGAATCCGGGAAATTCGGATGAATAAGGGCATGTCGATTGAGAAAGTCGCCAACGGTGCCAACATAGATTATACGCAGCTGAGTCGTATTGAGCTCGGCAAGATCAACACCAGTATTTATCAGATCTATTGTATCTCGCGGTCGTTGGATGTTCCGGTACCGCAGATATTTCATGTGTTGGATAATTGATCCCTTTATTATTGGAGCGATCGATTATAAAATATCAGATTCTCCCAACGGGTCTCGCAGTCGAAATCATACCGGGAAATGGCTTGGAATAGTGCTTTGGAGCAGCCCGGCCTCATTCGGTCGTGCAGTTCTACGATGAGTAGTCTTGTTTTTGGGAGCCAAGATTCAAATCCTCTTTGAAATATTTCTTTTTCTGCCCCTTCGATATCCAGCTTAACGATGTCTATCCTGTCTAGCTCCGTTTTTGCTAAAATTTCGGAGATGGATATGGCAGGTAGTGTATTCGCAGAAAGGGCTTCGACCCGCTCAACTTGGAAGGAGTTGGCGTCGACCGACTTATCCTTAATGCGCAAATGACCCGAGGTAGACCATAGTCCCGCTTGTATCGTTTCTACATTTTTTTGGTCCCGCGTGTTGTGTAGCAACAAGGCCGCATTGGCAGCATCCGGCTCCACGGCTACGATTTTTGCATGAGGAAAGCGACGAGCAAAATACAGGGCTGAAAGACCAATGTTTGCGCCTCCATCTATTATTAATTGGGGTGAAAAGGGGATCGGGAAGTCGTATTCTTTGAGTACAAACACATGCTCATAGGTGTCGTAGTCAGTGGTATTTGGACGCAGATGGAAACTGGTATTCCATCGGGAGGCCCGGATCTCGCCAAATGTTTTTCGTTTGGCTTTCCACCAAAACGCCAGTCCGTCGACGAGGCCGAGGGTACGGGTCATTTTTTTTAGTCTGGACACGTGTAAAGTTTGAGTAGTTTAAAAAGTTTGAAAAGTTTGAAGAGTTTAAGGAGTTTGGGTTCTTGGCGAAATTAGTTCGTTATTTTGGGAGATGCATATAGGATTTGTTTCTTACGAGTTTCCGCCCGATACCGGTTTTGGAGGTATTGCTACCTATGTTCAGCAGATGAGTGCGGCAATGGCTGGCCTCAATATAGAAGTGGATGTATTTGTTGGCAGCCCGAAGCGCAATGGGGTGGAGCGGCTCCGACCGAATTATCGCATTCATTATATAAAATGTGAATCGCGCGAAGCGTTTATTCGTCTCTCTCCAGAGCAAGTGCGTATCGTTCATGGTGTCATTCCTTTCGACGGAGTAGAATTCCCCGAATATGGGGCTGAAGCAAGTTTTATTCGCAACGCGCTTCCAAACATACGCGTTTGGATAAAACTGCATACACCTTCCTATTTGGTAAAACGGCTTAATGATTTTTACTATGACCGTCTTCTTTGGCGACGCATTAAAAACACCCTTAAGCCCTATCAAAAAAATAAAGATGTAGAATACTTGGCCTTGAAAGCCGCCGATCTGATCTTATCCCCCTGTCATTCTTTGCGTGAGATTGCCATCTCGGATTGGCAACTTGATCCGGATCATGTCCGCGTCGTCCCCTATCCATATAAACCCTCTTCCGCATTTACATCAATCGATCTGCCTGACGGATCTCCGACTGCTATATATGTAGGCCGATTGGAAACGCGTAAAGGCGTATGGAATTTGGCCAAGGCCATTCCCCTTGTGCTGCGCGAAATGCCCAATGCTCGATTTATTTTTCTAGGTAAAGACAGTCAGGGTCCTTTCAGAGAACCTTCCATGAAACGTGTAATGCAACGTGCTTTGGGTGCAGCAGTTCATGCCGTTGAATTTGTAGACGCGGTTCCGTTGGAAGAAGTACCTCGGATGATCGCGCGTGCGTCTATTGCCATTTTCCCCAGTTTATGGGAAAATTTTCCCAATGTATGCCTGGAAGCCATGGCTGCCGGTCGCCCCGTAGTTGCCTCCAAGAACGGGGGCATGGTTGATATGCTGTCGCCTGCTGCAGGTGGCCGATTCGTCGATCCGCACGATCCTCGCTCCATTGCAGATGGAATATTGGAGTTGTTTCGTGACCCCATCCAACTACAAGAAATGGGCAAACGCAATCGTGACCGCGCCATGAACTATTATGGAAAGGAATTGGTCCGTGAATTATTCGATACGTACCGAATGCTAAGTTTTGGTTCATCCTCTCCCAATTAAATGGATGCTGATTTCGATAGACTCGAATCCCAGCAATCCTTTTATTCTAGTTTTAACATTTCTCCGATTGTAATCTCATCCATTCGTGCGTTATTATTGGTAATACGGCATGCAATACTTGCTTTTCATATTGCTACTGATCATACCAACGGCATTTCGCCCGATCGATTCAGCACTATACCAAACATCCGACTCACCTCTTTCGGCTTTTTCGGATGAATGGAATAAACCTGAGTATGCGGTTAGTAATACTGCTGCGAATGCGGCGTATTTATCCGATCAGGAAAAGAAGGTTATATATATTTTGAATCTTGCCCGCATGAACCCTCCTCTTTTTGCAAAAACGGTGGTACGCGCTTATCCCAATTATTCCGGCGAACAAGAGCTCGTTCAATCGGAGTATTACAGGAGTCTTCTGCTTTTTTTACAAAAAAAGACACCCATGCCGCTGCTGCAGCCCGATCGTTCACTTTTTGAGAGCGCTCGCTGTCATGCTGAAACTTCCGGACAAACAGGTTATGTTGGACATGAACGGCGCACGAAAGCCTGTAAAGACCTTCAAACATTTCTGGGGGAATGCTGTCAATACGGATACCAAGATCCGCTTTCAATTGTAATGGAACTCTTGATCGATGAGGGCGTTCCCTCTTTGGGTCATCGGATCATTTTATTCAAACCACATACCCAGATCGGCGTCTCCATTCAGCCGCACAAACGATATCGCTGGAATACAGTAATCAATCTGGGATAAGTCTCTCAACCCTAAACCCTCAACTGCCCTTAGAAGGGAAGATCGTCTTCCGGATGCGGTGCGTCGATGGGACCAGGAACACTTGGCGCACTTCCACCCGCTCCTTCCACTTCTACGCGCCAGGCTTTCACGTCGGTGTACCACCTTCCGTTGTATTCGCGACTTTCCACATCGAAATCAATTTTTAATCGATTGCCTGCAATCAGTTTGCTTTCATCGATTTTATCTCCCCAAATGGAGATGCAAATTTTTTTAGGGTATTGCCCTTCTGTTTCAACGATGATATCTTGTTTCTTCCAAGTTCCATTTTTTCCATTACCGGTTTGCAAGGGTAGCAGCGATAGAAGTGTAGCAGTAAGTTGCATGTGTTTGTATTGGAAGTGAAGATCGGGAAATATCGGATGCGGTAGACGATTCGTTATTGAATACGAATAAGTTTTCCCGGCATCAGTTTGGTTTCTTTTTGCCGTGGATTTAATTTTTTTAAGAGGGCAATTGAAACACCGGTTTTTTTAGCAATTGAGGAGAATGTATCTCCTTTTTTGATTGTGTAGGTGCGGGTTGGCTTCTTTGCTGGTACGACTTTCTTTTTTTCCGGCAAGGCGATCGGTTTTTCCGGTACATCTGCCATTGCCTCCTCTTCCTGCTCCTGCACTGAAGTCACCTTCGATGAGGTTGAATCGATGCTCTTTGTAATCGCGAAAAGCGAATCGATTGTCGAAGAAGCCGGAACTACATTGATGTCTCCTCCGTAACGGGCGCCTTTGATGCTGGTACGCAGAAAGGGAAGCGTATCCCGTTTGAGCTGGAGTGTATTGTAGTCAATGATCGTTTCGGGATCAATGGAAAAATCTTTGTAGCGGATCTCGAAATGCAGGTGTGCCCCAAACGAGCGACCGGTATTGCCACCCAAACCAATGGGTTCGCCGCTGCTGATGTATTGATTGGGTGTAACCTGGATCTTACTTAGGTGGGCATAGAGTGTTTCCAATCCGTTTCGGTGACGAATCACCACGCAATTCCCGTACCCTGATTTGTTCCATTGTGCATAGCGAACTACTCCATCCCAAGCAGCAAATACGGTATCTCCTGTTTTAAGTGTCAGGTCTACACCATGGTGTTGTCTGCCCCAACGCCATTTGTACCCCGATGAAAGCTTGCCGTACCAGGTAGGCGAAAATTTTTCTCCGGGTTGCAATAGCGCGATCAATGTTGATTCGGGAAGATCGGCGATGCGTACGCTGTCGTATGTAAAGGTTACATGGTTTATCCAATACTCCGTAAAAACGGGATCACCGGTAAGTAATTTCATGGCTCGCTCATCGGGCGCGTATGTATAGGCCGGCAGGAGAGTATCCGATAGTATGTGGTTTGCCCTTGCAGATTGAGCCGAAAAGGAGAAAAGAATAAAAAATACGAGGGCAAATGGTGCGCTTCTCATCCGGTGGGTGCGTTTGGAAAATTGTGTAAAGTTACCAAATACGCATCACCTGACTGCTAAATTGAAGAACAGAATTGTTAAACTACGCAACACTATCCTCATTTCTTTTTCGGAATATCTATTTCATTTAATACAATTTCACTGTATCCGCTCCTTTCATAGAGTACGCCAATCTTATTTTTTCTCAGTAGCACCAAGTCGCTGTAAGCGTGATGGTCGCCACTGCCACCTGCTTTGTCAATTTGAATCTTATGGGTCCATGTTCTTCCCTCATCCCAGCTGATCCGAAGACTGAGACTATCTCTTTTTTGTGTACTGGCCGGATTGGAAAATGCGAGTACGGCTTTTCCTTTTTTCCATCCGATGTTAAGGATGCTTCCTTCGCATATTGGATCGGGAAGTTGCTTCTCAAAAAAGGTTGTATCCCACCGCAAACCTCCGTCCGTGCTGATCGAAACGATGCGGGCACGGATGTCTCCTCGTTGGTTTCGGCTGTTTAGAAGTAGTTTGTCATTGGATAGTTCTGCTGCCGTTGATTCGTTGCTGCCTGGCAGTGGAACGGACTGACTGAGTTGAAAATGTTCGCCGTGGTCGTCGCTGAAAAATCCATGCGCTTGATAGTCTTCAAAAGAAGATTTGGGCTCGCGGGCAGAGTGATTGGCTGCCACATAGAGACGACCCTTGTATTTTCCTCTGGAAAACTGAAGTGCATGGCCGGGGGTATTTGCATAACTGCGCCAATCGTCCGGTGCATCGGGCCGATGCACTTGACTAGTTATGTTGATGGGCGAAGACCAGCTTCGACCATTGTCAGCCGAGTGTATATACCAAACTGCCCGCTTTCCTTTTCCCTTTCGCACTTCCTGTTCATGGTTATTGCCGGTATTGTAGAAAAGAAAGATCCGTCCGTTTGGATAGCGAGGGTCCAGTCGGTCCACCAGGGGAGCCGGATTTCCGGCTTGCAGCGAATCGGCATCAACCAACACACGAAGGGGTGACCAACTTTTCCCCTGATCAGTACTTTCTTTTACTACGATGTCGATGTTTCCAAAATCACCCGCATGCCTCACTCGTCCTTCGCAAAAAGCCAATAGTTTTCCATTTGTGCATTGGATAATGGCGGGGATACGAAAACTGGCATATCCTTCCGTACCGGATCGGAAGACAGTGACTTGCGTCCTCGCAATTCCAATCGAGGCCATAAAAAGCAGGGTCAGCAAAACCTTCATTGTCTAAAGTTGCGATGAATCTGTCATACTACGTCAAAACAACCCCTCCGGGCTATATTCAATAATATCTATCTTTAGTCAAACACTTGGCTCGATGAAAATCGTTTACTCAATTTTGATTGCGGTAGGACTGTTCTGGGGGATTTCTTCCTGTAGTAAAAGCGAGTCTCCTACGGATCCCTGTGCAGGTGTCACCATCACGGTAACCGCCAATACGACGAATCCAGCGGCCGGTGCTTCCAATGGAACCATCAATGCCATGGCCTCCGGGGCAAATGGATTTACTTATAGCATTAACAGTGGTCCTTTTCAACCGAGTGGATTGTTTAATAATTTGGCGGCGGGTAGTTATACTGTTACAGCGAAAAGTGGAGCCGGCTGTACAGGTACGGCCAACTTCACTCTCACCGCAGTAACACCTTGTTCAGGCACGCCGGGTCCGCTGTTCACTGCTGTCAAAACACTGGTTGTTAACAATTGTGTAAGCTGTCACAATGCCGTAACGGCCAACGGCGGAGTAAATCTAAGTACAGATTGCGCCATTGTATCGGCGAAGGACCGGATTCGCGCCCGTGCTGTTGATGGTAATCCATCGCCTATGCCAACTTCCGGCTTGCTGATTCTCTCCGAGCGACAAAAGATCACCAACTGGATCAACGCAGGAGGAAGGCTGACGGATTAATAAGTAGAGTGTAGAGGGTTGATGGTTGAGTTGGTTTTGAAAGTTTAGTTAGTTTAGGGTCGTTCACCTCAAAAATTTATATGCGTTTACCGCTCATCTCGCTTACTTTTTTTGTGTGC
>CAYYXC010000003.1:27547-34391 GCA_964475505.1 uncultured Chitinophaga sp. | reverse complement strand
CCAGGTTTTTCTTGCAGTTACATTTACGCTTTTGACGCCTTTGCCCTTGGGGGTTTCCATCGGACCTTTAAAAAGGATTCCCAAGGTCTCGATGGTTTGCTGGGCCTCGGGGGTCATTCCGTTATTAAAGCCCTTGTCAAACACCCATTTACCCATTTCTACCGGAACATATTCCAGGGGCACACCGGCCGCGTTAAAGAGAGAAAGTACGGCTTGCATGATCTCGGGACCAATGCCATCTCCATGGGCAACTGCGATCTTCATCGGATTGAATTTGCCTGCAAAATTAGGAAGGAGGATGCCAACGAATTTATGCACAAGGGAAAAATTATACAGTTCATTGCCTACTTTTAGGTATGATCAGCCAGGTCACATCCGGTGTGGAGGTCAGCGTAGAGACCTTTTATCAGGCAGATGCCAATCAGCCCGAATTCATTTTCGCCTACCGCGTGACCATTGAAAACCACAATGCTTTTCCGGTGCAATTGCTTCGTCGTCATTGGGATATATTCGATAGCAATGGTACGTATCGGCAAGTGGATGGAGAGGGCGTAATTGGGCAGCAGCCCATATTAGAGCCGGGAGGAAGACATCAATACATTAGTGGATGCAATCTGCTTACAGAGATGGGACGTATGTCCGGTCACTATGAGATGATAAATCTCAATACCGACCAGCCTTTTACGGTGGTGATACCTGCCTTCGATCTGGTGATGCCGGCCAAATTGAATTGATCAGCGCGGTTTGTAAGCTGCTTTTTCTAAAATTTCGTCGGGTGAAATGCGCATGAGTTCAGCAGGCGACTTGTTCCCATTTTTTTTCTGGTAGGCGCGTACGATCTGCCTGCCGATCCAAGTACCCAGGTTTCCGGGGGAATTATCCTGATCCAATCCCATAGTGAAGGGGCCTTCACCTAAGAAATTTTGAATGACATCCGGATCCGTTGATTGCGGATCCATATTTTTTAGGAAATAACTCCAGATCAATGCTTCATTTGATTCGCACCATTTCAGCTGGCGGGCAGTATATCCGAGTTTGAGCGTATCAGGTGTAAATGGAAGAAATTGATCGAGTATCCAAGCTTCCCTACCTCTGCGTATCATTTGGGCGATCAATGGGCTAAAACCGACGGTGTCGGGACAAAGTTCTTGCACCACGAGTTTCAGGCAGTTGATCGGAATGTATGAGCGCTCGAACCGGCGGCTGATGTATGAGGGGAATAGCTCCAGTCCCTGCTGCGATTGATAAAAAGAAAAATCTTTACCCGCATATTGTTGCAGTCCCACGGCGATTCCTTCTCGGGTGAGTGCCGTACCGGGCGCATCAAAGGGGCCTAAGAAAAATATCAGTTTTTGTTTGGCAGGATAGTTCGGGAAATAATAACGAGCGTATCGCATCCCCTCCCGCACCTTCTCTTCAATGTCGGCAGTTTCATTGAAAAATTCCTGAAGACTGTCGTAAAGCGGTCGATATCCCTGGTAAAAAAATAAGAGATTATTTCTGATATCTCCGGAAGTATCGTTGGCGGGCAGTCCTAGCACTTCTTGCATAAAATCAGCGTAAAACATCGGATAGGTACTACTCAAGCGGGACATCTCCGAAAAAAGAGCATTGGTGTCCAGGGTGAAAAACGAACGGTCAAACCGTACCGTTTCCAGCTCCATGGGTACGCCTGATACGTCCGGCGCTTTTACCTTTTCGCTACAAGCAGAGAGCAGGAGTGTGCCCAGTAGAAAGACGACAATTTTATTCATTTAATCTATAACGGGGATATTGTTCAACAATTGCCTTCCAAGCGAACCAAGTCAGTACATTTGCTCAATGCGCATCGCGTTGGCCCAGCAAAATTACCGGATCGGTGACATAGCCGGAAATACTGCCAAGATCCTGGCGGCCATTCATCACGCCAGAGAGGCCGGAGCCGATTTGGTTCTCTTTTCAGAGCTCGCTGTATGTGGGTATCCGCCCCGTGATCTGCTCGAGTTTAACGAATTTATTGATGCCTGTGATCGGTCATTGGATCAGATTCGCATGGCGGCAACCGGTATCGGTGTTTTGGTAGGCGCCCCTCAACGAAACCGCTCTAAGAATGGCAAGCCGCTGTTCAATGCAGCGTATTTATTCGATGAGCAAAAACTGATCGGCGTCTCGCAGAAAACATGTCTGCCCAATTATGACATTTTTGATGAGTATCGATATTTTGAGCCTGCCCGAAATTGGGGCGTATTGCCTTTTCGGGGGAAGCAATTAGCTGTTACTATTTGCGAGGACATCTGGAATATGGGAGATCATCCGCTTTATCCGGAATGCCCGTTGGATCACCTGATTGCCGCTAGGCCCGATCTGATCTTGAATCTTTCTGCTTCTCCTTTTGACTATACTCATCTGGAAGATCGAAAGGCGATCCTCAAGCAAAACATCCGCAAATACAAATTGCCAATGCTGTATTGCAATGCAGTGGGCAGTCAGACCGAAATTGTTTTTGATGGTGGCTCTTTGGCGATGGATGCACAAGCCAATTTGGTGATGCAGCTTCCATTGTTTGAGGAATCCATTCAATATGTTGATTGGCAGACGGACGGAAGTTTTCTGCAACCTATTTTGGCCAGTGCCGATCGATTACCTGATGCCGAATACAACCCAGATACACTCAAGCCTGAAGAGAGCATCGATGCCATTCATCGGGCATTGGTAATGGGTATTCGCGATTATTTTGGAAAAATGGGTTTCAAGCAAGCCATCTTGGGCAGCAGTGGTGGTATTGACAGTGCCGTAACACTGGCCTTGGCGGTAGAAGCACTTGGAAAAGAAAATGTACATGCATTGCTTTTGCCTTCACCTTTTTCCTCCGAACACAGCGTGACTGATGCTAAAACGCTCAGCGAACGGTTGGGGAATCCATATCATATTATTTCAATTGATCGGGTCTTTGAATCTTTTCAATCGGAGTTAAAACCTCTTTTCGCTGATCGTCCGTTCGGACTGGCTGAAGAAAATATGCAATCGAGGATACGAGGGAATTTTCTGATGTCGGTCGCCAATAAATTTGGCTACATCTTACTAAATACGTCCAATAAAAGCGAATTGGCCACTGGCTATGGAACGCTTTACGGGGATATGGCAGGCGGGCTAGCTGTATTGGGCGATTGCTATAAACTGCAGGTATATGCATTGGCCCGGTATATCAATCGGGAAAAAGAGATCATTCCTTCATCCATTCTGACCAAGGAACCTTCTGCTGAACTTCGTCCGAACCAAAAAGATGCGGATTCCTTGCCTGATTATTCCGTCTTGGATCCGATCCTGTATCAATACATTGAATGGCGCAACGGTCCGGAGCGCATTGTTTCTATGGGATTTGATCGATCGGTTGTAGAGCGGGTGATACGAATGGTGAACATTAATGAATACAAGCGGAATCAGTTCTGTCCCATCATTCGTGTTTCTCCCAAGGCCTTTGGGATGGGTCGAAGAATGCCAATTGTTGCTCATTACTTGACTGAAAACCCGACACGCTGATCCATGCGCGGAATCGTATATAAATCTACCGGCAGTTGGTACATAGTGCGTGACGAGCAAGGCAGAAATTGGAACGCGCGCATCAAAGGTGTCATGAAGCTGGATACCATCACCAGTACCAATCCCGTTGCCGTGGGCGACTGGGTAAAAATGGAGATGGAGGAAGAAGGAACCGGTTCAGCGATGATCACCGAGATCGAGCCCAGAAAAAATTATCTACACCGGCAAAGCCCCCGACATAAGCATCAACATCATATTGTTGCTGCCAACTTGGATCTTTCACTCTTGCTGGTAACGGTAAAAAATCCCAGAACCTCTACCGGATTCATTGATCGTTGCCTCATTGCATCTGAAATGTATCATGTGCCCAGTTTGATCGTTTGTAATAAAGCTGATCTGCATACGGCGAAGGAAGATCTTGTTTTTGAGGAGTGGAAACGCGTGTACAGCCAAGCCGGATACGAAGTGCTGCTGATCAGTGCAGAGTCGGGATTGGGAGTAGATGCATTGCTTGGTCATCTTAAGGATAAGACTACTCTTGTTACTGGTCACAGTGGTGTTGGGAAATCCAGTCTGCTGAATTGTTGGTTGCCCGGACTGAATCGCCGCACGCAGGATGTAAGTGGATGGAGTGGTAAAGGATTACACACTACGACTTTTGCAGAAATGTTTGATCTGCCCGGAGGCGGAAGGATCATTGATTCGCCGGGTATGCGTGAATTTGGCTTGGTGAATCTCGAACGAGCCGAGTTGTCACACTATTTTCCTGAAATGAGAAAGGTGTTGGAAGGCTGTCAATTCAATAATTGTTTGCACTTGAATGAACCCGATTGCGCCGTCAAGCAAGCAGTGTGCGATGGGGTCATTGACGAAAAAAGATACCTGAGTTACTTGAATCTGCTGGATTCGATCGATGCGCGTTCGTATTGATCAGCTGCGAAACTTTTTTGCCCGCTTCACGCTTTTCATTGCTTTGGGATCACCGCTCATGATCTGTTCTGCACCCACGTTTTTACCATTGCTGGGGCAACCTGATTTACGACGAAAAATATTTCTCATCAGTCCACAGGAACTCAGGGTAAAACAGATCAGGATCAACAGGAGAAAGATCTTCTGAACACGCATGTTATTTGTTTTCTGTAGATGTGTGACGGAACCAATCGGCATATTTGATGTAATTGTTTGAAATGCGTTCAATTTCGCCACGCACCAATTCAGGTGTAATGTCTTTTACCTTTTTTGCGGGTACGCCGGCGTAGATACTGCCGCTTTCGCAAATGGTTCCCTCGAGTACTACTGCGCCTGCTGCAATGATGGTGTGCGATTGAACCACGGCTTTATCCATCACAATGGCACCCATGCCAATCAGTACGTGGTCATGTAAGGTACAGCCATGTACGATGGCATTGTGACCAATGGAAACGGCATTTCCTATAGTAGTACCACATTTCTCGTAAGTGCCGTGAATGCAAGCGCCGTCTTGAATATTTACGCGATCACCGATGCGGATGAAATTTACATCTCCGCGTACCACTGCATTGAACCAAATGCTGCCGTCTCGTCCCATTGATACATTACCCACGATGGTGGCGTTCGGAGCCAGGAATGTATTCTCGCCAAACTGTGGATTTTTTCCTTCAACCGGTAGGATCAGCGCCATCTCTTTGATTGAGTTACAAATATCCTGTTTTCTTTCCGACCTTTAGCCCGTGAATACAAGGGAAATCTTCTTGCGTCATGTAGCTCAAACTTCTCCAGCATCCTTGGCTTTTGAGATTGAGCGGGCATCCTGTGCTACGTTGTATGATACCAAAGGCAATAGCTATATCGATTTGATCGGCGGCATATCGGTTGCCAATTTGGGTCACGGTCATCCTCGAGTACTTGCAGCCATCCGGGAGCAATTGGACAAGTATCTGCATGTGATGGTATACGGCGAATTTGTTCAGTCGCCGCAGGTGAGGTATGCGCAACGTCTTTGTTCCCTATTGCCCTCCTCCCTCAACTCAGTTTATTTTACAAACTCCGGTGCCGAAGCGGTGGAGGGGGCTATGAAGTTGGCCAAACGAGTAACCAACCGCAGCCGCATCATTAGCTTCAAGGGTTCTTACCATGGCAGCACGCAAGGGGCCCTAAGTGCCATTGGTGATGAGTATTGGCGTCAGGCATTTCGTCCACTTCTGCCCGATGTATGGCATTTCAATTATAATGATCCCGCCGTCCTCAACGTCATCGATCATACTACCGCTTGCGTATTGCTGGAAACGGTGCAAGCTGAGTCGGGTATCCTGGTGCCTGATGCTGAATGGATCCGGGCAGTTGAAAAGAAATGCAAGGCTGTGGGTGCGTTGTTGATCTTGGATGAGATACAGGCCGGATTTGGCCGCACTGGTAAACTCTGGGCATTTGAATGGTTTGGGATCGTTCCCGATGTGCTTTTATTAGGAAAAGCTTTGGGAGGCGGTCTGCCCCTCGGTGCCTTCATTGCCGATAAGCAGTGGATGCATCATCTAACCGATGCGCCGGTGCTGGGGCACATCACCACCTTCGGTGGTCATCCATTAAGTTGTGCGGCCGGACTTGCAGCATTGGACGCATTGATCGAAGAGGGATGGATCGATACCGTCAAATCAAAAGAAAATTTATTTCGCTCTTTGCTCACTCATCCGGCTATCAAGGCCATTCGCTCTTTTGGTCTGTGGATGGCAGTTGAATTTGAAGATCATGAAATATGTAAGCGCGTGATCGATGCCTGCTTGCAGGTGGATGAGCAAAGGCCTCACGGATTGATGACAGATTGGTTTTTATTCGCGCCCAATTGTTTGCGCATTGCTCCTCCATTAATTATTTCGGAGAAGCAGATTGAGTTGGCTTGTGATCGAATATTGGAAGCGATCGGTTAGAGCAGACTATAGATCCAAAAGCCGAGACAGGCGCCTGCTAACGGACCGATAACGGGTATCCAGCTATAGCTCCAATCGGAGTTTCCTTTTCCTTGAATAGGTAAAATAAAATGCGCGAGGCGTGGACCTAAGTCGCGCGCGGGATTGATCGCATATCCGGTAGGGCCGCCCATACATAAGCCGATGGCTAATACAACCAGTGCAATGGGTAGGGAATCAATTGTAACGAAAGATGTGCTGGGTTGAGACATGCCCAGCGCAGCAACTACCAGCAAGGCGGTGGCGATGATCTCGGTGATAAGGTTTGGTATCGTTTTACGAATGGCTGGAGCGTTGCAGAAAACCGCCAGCTTCAGCGAAGGATCGCTGGTCCGCTCAAAATGAGAATAGTAACTCAGCCACGTAAGCGTTGCACCTATCAT
>CAYYXC010000003.1:0-27537 GCA_964475505.1 uncultured Chitinophaga sp. | reverse complement strand
CAGCAAAGTGCGCCAATATGTATGGGATGACCAAGCTCTTATCGAAATCACCCAGCAAGGCTGCGCCAATGGTAAAGGCGGGATTTAAATGTCCGCTTCCTCCGAGTTTCACGCAGACATAGTTTCCAATGAAAACTGCCATGGCCCATCCCATGGTGATCACGATCCATCCACTATTGTTTCCTTTTGTTTCCGATAGTACAACATTCGCGACCACACTGGTTCCAAGTGTCATCAAAAGGGTCATTCCGACCAGTTCTCCGATAAAGGGTGTCATATCTCTTGCGTTGGTTTTTTATTTAGATGCTGCCCAGGCAATACTTGCTTGGATAGCCCTGTGCCATCCGTTGAGCGCAGTTGCTCTTTCTTCAATAGTACAATTCGGTGCAAATGCGCGGTCTTTTTGCCAGTTTGATTGCAGAGAAGCAAGATCTTTCCAAAATCCCACGGCCAGCCCCGCGAGGTACGCCGCACCGAGCGCAGTGGTTTCCGTCATTTTTGGTCGAACGACTGTGCAATTGAGTAAGTCCGCTTGAAACTGCATCATGGCATTATTAATGGTTGCTCCTCCATCTACGCGGAGTTCCCGAATGGGAATACCGGCATCGGCATTCATCGCCTGCAAGACGTCAGCGGTTTGATAGGCGATGCTGTCCAGCGCTGCACGTGCAATATGTGCCTGATTGGTGCCGCGGGTTAAACCAAATATGGATCCCCTGGCATGCGGATTCCAATGCGGAGCACCCAATCCGGCAAAAGCCGGCACCACATACACGCCGCCTGCATTTGGTACTTGTGCAGCGAGTGCTTCCACTTCTCCCGATTCACGAATAATCTTTAATTCATCGCGCAACCACTGCACAACGGCACCTCCAATAAATACACTTCCCTCTAAGGCATAATGTGTTTTTCCTCCGATTTGCCAAGCGATGGTGGTGAGTAATTTATTTTTTGAAGCAATCGCTTTTTCTCCAGTGTTCATGAGCATGAAACAACCGGTGCCGTAGGTATTTTTTGCCATTCCGGGTTCGGTACAGAGTTGACCGAACAGGGCTGCCTGTTGATCTCCGGCCAATCCGGCGATGGGAATTTCGCTGGAGGGATTGAATCCATTTAGTATCGCTTGTCCGTATACCTCGCTGCTGGAGCGTACCGCTGGAAGGATGGAATGGGGGATGTTGAATAAAGAGAGCAATTCATTGTCCCATTCCAAGCGATGTATGTTGAACAGCATCGTACGGGAGGCATTACTTACATCTGTTACATGTACTTTTCCTTTGGTTAGGTTCCAGATCAGCCAGCTATCGATGGTGCCAAATGCCAATTCACCTTTCTCTGCCCTGGCTTGTGCGCCGGGTACATGATTCAGGATCCACTGGAGTTTGGTCGCGGAGAAATAAGCGTCGATGAGCAATCCGGTCTTTTGCTGAATCCATTCTTCCTTTCCTTCTTTTTTCAAGCGGTCGCAGGTATCGGCTGTTCTTCTGTCTTGCCACACAATTGCGGGGTGTATGGGATGACCGGTTTTTCGGTCCCACACCACGGTGGTTTCCCGTTGGTTGGTGATACCAATGGCTGCTATTTGTTCAGGTTGAATCTTTGATTTTGCCAGGGCCTCCGCGATGGTACCAGTTTGTGTGCTCCAGATCTCATCTGCATCATGCTCTACCCATCCGGGCTGCGGATAATATTGTTTGAATTCTTTTTGCGCGAGGCCGACGATTTGACCATTTTGATCGATGATCAACGTGCGGCTGCTCGTGGTTCCCTGATCGAGGGAGAGAATATATCTATTGGACATGGCAGTCAGGATGGTGAGGAAAGTTAATCGATTTGATCAATGGATGAAACAAAAAATCCCGACGGATTTGTCGGGATTTAATCGGTTGATAGAGTCTAGATCAGAAGTCGAGTCCCATCGCCAAATACCATTTCGGACGGCCTTTAAAGAACCCATCCATTTGCCAGGCGGCATCTACGCGCAGGAAATATCCCAGCAGCGTGCTGCGGGCGCCAAATCCATAACCACCTGCGAAAGGTCCTACTCCTCCGGCTTTCACGATCGCTGTGATAGGTGCAGCGCGGTAATAAAGTGCAGGGCGCTCTATTTTATCGTACGCACCATTCCAGGCCGTACCCAGATCAATGAATTGCACCAGTTGGAAATTGCGTAGCAGGGCGTTGTTGATGGGCTTATTGATGAATGAACTGAACACCGGGATACGCACTTCACTGTTCAGCACCACGGCATTGTTTCCATTGGCGATGTTTTGCTTAAATCCACGGAGGTTTACCGCCAGTGATTGATAGGCGTAATCATTGTCCGGATCCAGCGGATGTGCCGGATCAAAATATCGGTAGGTTCCGTCAGCTTTTTGATTGTTGGCAAACATAAGCCAGTTGTCGACGCCGCCCAGATAATAGACGATCTTTTGTGTACCGAAGGAGAAATCACCGGCTGCACGAACCGACCAACTGATGTTGCGGTAGATGGGCAAGTAATGACGGAAATCAAATCCGGCGTTCATTACGAAGGGGAAATCACCGCTGCCCTGGATATTGTTTTTGCCAATTTGGGCATTGTAGTCCATGTAGATCTTCCAACGAAGTCCCTCCCAAATATTCAGGGTGGGTGAAATGGCATCGTCGTGCACGAACTCTACACGTGCCAAGGCATAGCTCAGCCGATCATCCGGTGCAAACAGCGAACGATCAGGGAAAAATTCGTTTGCCAATTTCACGTAGCGGTCGCTGCGGTAGCCCAGGTTGAAACGGAGACTACGGACTTTGTTGAACGGATAGCTGATGCTGACTTGATACAAATTGGTCAATAATTTGGAATTGTACCAAGTGGAATCAGTGTAGAGCGGTGGGTTGTCGATCGAGTTTCTGTAATAAGTAACACCAAAATCGATTCGCTTTTTCAGGTATTGAGAAGTAAGTACGTATTCGTTGTTACGCAGGTTGGGACTGATGCGATAGCCACCGGCGATCTTCCAATCCTCCATCAAATCGGATGTACCTACCCGTACAATACCATTCAGCGGATCATTATTGCTGAGTTGTATCGGTCCATATCCTCCCTGGAAGGGCTGGTAACGTGTCACCAATACGTTGTTATTGAATCCACTAACCAAATAATCGTTGAAGAATTTTGGCGGGCGATAAGAATATCGTTTCAGCTTGGGAAGCTCAGGTGTTTTGGATGGGATGGTAACTCCTACGCCTACAGTACTGTCGCCTTCGTCCTCGAAACCGCTGGTGAATTCACCTGTTTGGTTTTTCGTGGTGTCGGTAGGGGCCGATACATCCGGCACGCTCCGTTTAGTCGTTTTTTTTGCTTCCTCGATGGTTTTCCTTCGATACTGTGTGGGCGGTGTCTGGATGTTTCTTCTGCGCAGTGTGTTCTCATCGATGCGCAGGCGGTAGAGAAGCTTTACATCTCCCAGTCGAACAACCTCGCTGATTTGTTGATTATCGCCTGCTGTTCTTGTTTCGAGCATGCTGCTTTGGTAGTTCGTCAGCGGAAATACATAAGCCGAATCATTGGTAATGGATACAAATCCGACGGAATCGATATCGTCTTTTTTGTATTCATTGAGAATGCTGTCAATATCTTTTTGAGGCGGATTGCGAAGCACATCCTCTCCAATGAATACCAGCGTATCGATGCCGGCTCGCTCGGTGGTAAAGAAACCGGCATAGCGGTTATTCACTCCGTTTTCGTCACTAATGAATGTAAAGTGCGATGTGTTGTATTGGGAGGGGAATCGGGCATTGCCCCACTTGAGGTCGGTCAATTTGGAGAGTTGACGTTCGCTGGACTTATTCCAATTGTCGACCAGATAAATATTGAAATGCTGTGAGGGCAGTGAGTCCATCGTAGCGCGAACGGTTGGGTGGGGGCGATTGCTGGCGTAAAGGATTCCGGTTTTGTTGGGGAAGGCAACAAAAGACGGATCCAGGTCGTCGTACGGATCGTTGGTGATCTGCTCTGTTGTTTGCTTGTCGATTTTGTAGATGTATATATCGGATTGTCCTTTGCGAACGGCACTGAAGATGAGGGTGTTTTCGTTCAGCATAAATTTCATGTCCTGGATCTGGTCGAATCCTTTGATCTCTTGTTTGTTGATCTTGACTCGACGAGCTACATCGTAAATGAAAAATTTGATCTTGCCTTCCTCCCAATAGAGAACGGCGAGGCGGGTGCCTTTTGGATCCCAGGCGAGAAGGGGATAGTGCGGGTTTTGATCGTCTTCTCTGGAGCGAACACCTAGTTTGAGCAGTACACGTCGTTGAATAAAATTCTCCATCAATACCACCTGGTAGCGGCCTTGATGAAACTCTACTACGCCGTAGGTGAAACTGCGGGGAGCCGGATTGGCGTTGAATCGGATATAATCTTTTTTACCAATGTACTCGCTCACGGCAAGTTGTCCTTTAGGAGTATTTCTTCTACCGCGGATATCCTTGTAATAAGTTTCCGTATTCTCGGTCATGAAATCCTTCAGGATATCCTTGAATTTTTTCTTGGCGATCTTATAAGAAGCTTGATTCAGGTTACGGTAGATGCGAGCCAGGTATAGGAAATAGGTAGGACGTGTTTTCCCGTATCGGTCGGCCATGTATTTCCAGAATGCATGACCCGCCAGCATGGGTTTATCGAAAGCGAAATGATAAAAGCTTTTATAAGAAGAAGCCAGCAGGATGCCGCGCAGTTGATCATCCAGGTCGGGGTTCCAGTTTTCTGCCACGTAGGATATGTATCCATCGGTCAGCCATTTGGGAAGATCGAGCAATGCTTGGTTGGCTGCAAATTCGCCGAGGTTGTCCCCGAACAGCAGATTCTCCACCAGGTTACGCGCAATGCCTTGGCGGATTTGTTTACGAAGATTCTCTCGGTTGCCGTCGTAGTAAACGATCATTTTGTTGTTCACCAGTTTGGTGAGTCCGCCGGTGTTCTGCCAGTCGATGCCAATGCCGATGTTGGATTGTTGCATCGCGTCGTAGTTATTGTAGACAACGATGTTGATACGTCGCTGTACGGCGTACTCAACGAACGACTCAATGGAGGGCAATTCTTTCTCAGCAACCAGGGATACGTATTTGCCCAGTCCGGTAGCATCTTCCGTGAAATAAACGTTGAAGTTGTCTGACTGAAAATACTCCCAGCGAAATTTTTGGTACTGAACGCGGTTCTTGCCGAACTCAACGGTATTTACTTGTCCAAGGGCGGCACCGGCTGTAACAACCAGCAAACCGAGTATGCATAGTCTAAAAAAGGTTCTCATACGAGGGGGCGGGAAAGGGCTTTCATTACCTTTACCGGGTAGCGTATAAAATTACGGAAAAGGCCTATGTTGACTGTTAAATCCTTTTGCTTCAATCCCTTTTCAGAGAACACCTATGTGGTATCGGCTGCGGACGGTTCTTGTGCCATCATCGACCCGGGTTGTCGCACCGCCACCGAGCAGGCCAGTTTGCAGGATTATATCCGGCAGAACAACCTTCACCCGGTTCATTTTCTTAACACACATTGCCACCTCGACCATGTTTTCGGCAACAATTTTGTCAGCTTGCAATGGAAACTTCCTTTGCAGATCCATCGTTCCGAGGAGCCCGTTTTGAAGTACGCTCCCCTTGCCGGCGATATGTATCATGTGCCTTGTGAGGCGTATGTGGGGGAACTCCAATACCTGGAGGGTGGCGACGAATGGTTGTTGGGCGACGAGAAACTGTCGGTTCTGTTCACGCCCGGTCACTCGCCTGGAAGTCTTTCTTTCTACTCTGCCAGCAGCGGTTGGGTTATCAGTGGTGATGTGTTGTTTCAAGGAAGTGTGGGGCGAACCGATCTGCCCGGTGGTAATGCCGATCAGTTAATGCAAACCATCCGCGAGCAATTGTATGTGCTGCCCGAGGAGACTGTTGTTTATTCGGGACATGGTCCTGCCACCACCATCGGTGCGGAAAAGCGATCCAATCCTTTTGTGCGGGGTTGATTTAGAAGGAAGAACGTCTCCTTTCCAGTTGAATCTCTCTCCAACCAAAGACGAGGAATCCGCCAAGTAATGTTGTTGCCAGCACGAGGTTTATCCAAATCGGCTCGAATTGATTTGATATAATTCGGTGGATGACAACCATCGACACGCTGATGACGAGGTAGAGAACAATCCGCTTCAGCTTATACGGGATGGGGTAGAATTTTTGTCCGCCCCAATAGCTCAATAGCATCATCACAAAATAGCAGCTCACTGTGGCGAGGGCTGCACCCAGGTAATGATAAGTGGGGATCAGCCAGCAGTTCAGTCCCACCGTAATAGCGGCACCGATGCAGGTGATCCAGGCACCCCATTGATTACGGTCGGTCAACTTATACCAAATGCTGAGATTGTAGTAAATACCCAGGAAAATATTCCCCAGCGCAAATAGGGGAACGATCTCCAATCCTTCCGTCCATTCGCCTCTGTCAATGGCATTAAAAAACCATCCTACTATGTCGATGTACAGACTGATGATGAGAAAAAGTGAGCAGCAGGTCAGCACAAAATATTGCATGATCCGAGCGTAGGTTCGGGGCGCATCGGCATCGCTGCTTTTTCGGAAGAAAAAAGGCTCTGCTGCCATGCGAAAGGCTTGTATGGCAATCGTGATCGCGATGGATAAACGAATGATGTTTCCAAAAACACCCAACTCGTGACGCGCTTGTTCAGTGGGCAGATCAACCACATGTTGGTAGAGTAGTCTGCTCACCATGTCGTTCGCGATACCGCCCAGACCAACAATGATCAGCGGCAAACTGTATTGAATTACTTTTTTCCAAAGCGCTTTGTCGATGGAGAATTTGATGTCGCGGTACTGATTGCTAAGCAACAGCAAGGTCACGCCACTTCCCACTGCGTTAGCGATCAGGTAATAAACGATCCCGCTCTCTTCTGCTGGGTGAATGATGTTGATCCATGCCACTGTATCCATTCCGAAACTGTGTGGCAGGATGCCCAGAAAAACCAGCACGATGGCCACGTTGACTATGATGCCGGATAGCCGGGCAAACGCATAGCGTTTGGGTCTGTTCTCCAGCCGCAGTCTTGCAAAAGCCAGGGCTGCAAATGTGTCCAGCACGAGGATTATGATCATCCACTGTACATATTCCGGATGTGCGGGCATGCCCAGCAGGTTGGCCAGCGGGGTGGTGAGCAGCCATAAACTGGCACCGAGCAAGCCGGTACTCAGAAACAACGAGGTGCTTAGCGTATTGTAAAGCTGGGCGGGGTCTGCTTGTCGAGCGAAACGGAAATAAGCCGTTTCCAATCCATAGGTGAACAGGATATTCAGGAAGGGGATGAGCGCATATAACTGAGTGAGGTCTGCCGTGGTGGCGGGTTGGGCAAACACTAGGGGCAAGGAGAGATTCATCAGGTAACCGAGAAATCGGCTGGCGATGGTGGGCAGGCCGTACCAGAGCGTTTGTCCGGCCAGTTGTTTCACACTGCTCAAAGGGAATGCTTTAAGCAAATGTATAGCAAACTCGGTTGAGAGAGGAGGGTGGAGGGTTTAGGTAGTGGGTTCATTTGGTTATGGGTTGGACAAGGCTTGACTGCATTCAACTATCACAATAGAAATTTATATTTGAATAAATTTATCTCCATGCGCAAGTATTTCATCCTAGGTCTCGTACTGTTCTCAACGATTGCCTCAATCGCTCAGCCATATGAGGGTAAGATAGACTATGATAAAAAAAGGCAGGATGCTTTTATGTGTGATTATGCGGCTAGTCCGGAAGCGGTGGAGATCGCTTTTGTCAAGTATTTTCAAAACCTGGGATACAAGCCTGTGGAGGAAAAGGGCATTTTCAATAAGGATAAAGGATTCAAGATCTTCAAGGACGCTTTTGTGACAGATCTGAACAAGGAGAAATTTGATTATTTATTGAAGGTGGAGGGGCGCACCAAAAAAGCGGCCGAATCCGCTACGCTTACGCTCGTGATCTTTAAGGGGTTTGCAAACCAGAAGACTGATATGAAAGAGGACGAAATCAAAAAGGTTAAACGTTTTCTTACCTCTTTCGAAGGGCCCGTTCAACGCGAGTACCTTGAATTGCAGATCAAAGCACAAGAAGATCAGGTGCTTAAATCACAGAAAAAACTTGCCACGCTAAAAGCGGAGCAGATCGATCTGGAAAAGAAGTTGCAGACCAACCTATCTACTCAGCAGGATACCGAAAAAGAAATTGCTGCCAAGCAGCTGGCATTGGATGCACTCAAGGAAAAGCGTGTGCAGAAAGATCAGTAAGGGCTGGAGAGCCGTATTTCATTCAGAAAAACTGAATCCGTAAGGCATTTCAGAAACTGCATCAAATTGTATTCATCGGTATCTGTCAGTTGAATGCCGTTTTGCAGGGACGGATCCAAGGTGGAGGATCGTTGCACGCCGTATCGGTAATGCCTGATAACTTGTTGCACCGTTGCAAAACGACCATCGTGCATATAATTCGATGTTACGGCTACGTTGCGCAGACTGGGCACTTTGAATTTGAGTGAATCGTTTCTATTCCCCGTGATTCGATATAGTCCCCAGTCATTGAGTGAGGGGGGTAAAGGCAGACCGATGTTGCGAAAACTATGATCTGTGAAAAGTGGTTCGGTATGGCAGCTTGCACATTGGCGCTGAAATAACTGATAGCCAGCCAATTCATTGGAGTTGAATTGATCTCGTCCTTGTATTACCCGGTCGTATTTGCTGTTGGCTGAAATGAAGGTGGCGGTGAATTGACTCAGGGCGTTGGTGATGAGTTCGGGCCGGATGAACCAGGTCCCATAGACACGCTTAAATGATTCGCGATAGCTGGGGTCATTCTGTAAATAATTCTTTATTCGCTCAAAATCCATTCCCATTTCATTTGCACCCGTCAGGGGTTGCACAGCCTCTTCCGATAAACTACGATAGGCGCCGTCCCAATGAAAACTTTTCTGCCAAAGCAGGTTAAATAGAGGTGGTGCATTGCGCAGGGTGTGGGATCCAAATACACCGTGACTACGGTCGTGTTCGAAGGTTCCGAAGGCAGCTCGTTGTTCATGGCAGGTGCCGCAGGAAACCGTAACATCTGCGGAGAGTTGTTTGTCGTAAAAAAGCCGTCGCCCCAATGCAATTCCCTCTGCGGTTAGGTTCAAATCCGCTACCGATTGTTCCATGGCAGGGAACCCTTCCGGTGTACGCAAGGTGACCGGATGCAGTCGACTCGACTCTTTTTGACATCCCACTATCACTAGGACCATAAATATGACGGTAAGCAGCGTTCGTTTCATGGTCTTCAATCGTTGTCGGGCCTGAATTTTTGTCGGCTGGATTTTCTTTCCGAATGCGCACGTTTGCGTTTCAAACGATTTTCGATCGAGGCCCGGCTTACTTGAGTGGCGATACGCGGTCGTTTTTTCTCTAATGCTCTTGTTATCAAATGGCAGATCAACTTCGTTGCCTCTTCTTTATTTGCCAACTGCGATCGGTGGACCTGTGCCTTTACCTGCAGTTCATTCGTCTGGTTGATTCGGTTGCCCAATTTACTCAGCAGTAGCGAGCGTTGCTCTTCCGTAAAAAGGCCGGGGGTGTCAATATTCAAATAAGCAATTACGGCTGTTTCTACTTTGTTGACATGCTGACCACCTTTCCCGCCACTGCGGGTAGTTTGAAAACGGATGTGTGGAAGAAGTATGCTAGTGTGCATGGCAGGGTAGGGTTCGATCGGTACCTTTATCCCGTAAAGTTACAGTCTCCATGCGCGCCTTGATCCAACGGGTTAGTAAAGCTTCTGTGAAAGCGGATGGAATCCTTTCGGGTTCTATCGGAAAGGGATTTATGGTATTGCTCGGGGTGGAGCAGTCCGACACGGAAGAGGACCTGGTTTGGCTCAGCAAGAAGATCGTGGGCATGCGGTTGTTTGACGACGATCAGGGTTTGATGAACCTTTCCCTCTCCGATGTGGGTGGGAACATCTTACTGGTCAGTCAATTCACCTTGCACGCGGCTGTTAAAAAAGGAAATCGTCCCTCGTTTATCCGGGCCGCCCATCCAACCATTGCCAAGCCCTTGTATGAGCGAATGATCAAGCAGTTAGAGATCGATCTGGGGCAACCCATTGCAACGGGTGTATTTGGCGCCATGATGGAGGTGGAATTGGTAAATGATGGTCCCGTTACCATATGGATCGACACAAAAAACAAAGAATAAAATGACGATCGAGCAAGCGCAACAACAGGTAGATCAGTGGATCAAAACTGTCGGTGTTCGGTATTTCAGTGAACTTACCAATATGGCTATCCTCACCGAAGAGGTGGGCGAGCTGGCCCGTATCATGGCGCGCAAGTATGGCGACCAAAGTTTCAAATCAGGTGAATCGGCCGATCGATTGGCTGATGAGATGGCAGATGTTCTTTGGGTCCTGATCTGTTTGGCCAACCAGACGGGCGTAGATCTGACAAGCGCACTTGAAAAGAATTTTCAAAAGAAGACGCAGCGCGACGCCGATCGTCACATGCAGAACCCTAAGCTGGGTTGAATAGACTTATCTTTGCGCCCATGGCCAACGAAACAAATCAACTGCCCGCGATCATTGCTCATTGCAAGGAATATGGTTTCATTTTTCCCAGCAGTGAGATCTACGATGGACTGCAAGCCGTTTATGATTACGGCCAGATGGGCAGTGAACTGAAAAAGAACATCAAAGATCATTGGTGGCGCAGCATGACGCAGCTGCAAGACAATATTGTGGGTATTGATGCTGCCATCTTCATGCATCCAACCACCTGGAAGGCCAGCGGACACGTAGATAATTTCAATGATCCCATGATCGATAACCGCGACAGCAACAAACGCTACCGCGTCGATCACCTCATCGAAGCGCATGTCGAGAAGTTGACTGCAGAAGGAAAAGGTCAAGCTGCCGATCAATTGTTGGCGGAGATGGAGGGATTGTTGGGGAAAGATGATTTCGCGGGACTCAAATCGCTGATCGAATCAAACAAGATCACTTGCTCCATCAGTGGTACCTGTAACTGGACCGAGGTTCGTCAATTCAACCTGATGTTTGCGACGGAATTTGGTTCCACCGACGGAGAGGATAACAAAGTTTATCTGCGACCCGAGACCGCTCAGGGGATCTTTGTGAATTTCCTAAATGTGCAAAAGACCGGTCGGATGAAAATACCTTTTGGTATTGCGCAAATAGGAAAGGCGTTTCGTAATGAGATCGTGGCCCGTCAATTCATTTTTCGCATGCGCGAGTTCGAGCAGATGGAGATGCAGTTCTTTGTTCGTCCCGGCTCACAGAAAGAATGGTACGAGTACTGGAAAACGGAGCGATTGAAATGGCACCTCGCATTGGGTATTCCGGCGGAGAAATATCGTTACCACGATCATGTGAAGTTGGCTCACTATGCCGATGTAGCTTGTGACATTGAGTTTGCCTTCCCAATGGGATTCAAGGAACTGGAGGGTATTCACAGCCGCACGGATTTCGATTTAAAGCAGCACCAGGAATTCAGTAAAAAGAAGCAGCAGTATTTCGATAATGATATCGATCCCCAAACGGGTAAGCCTTTTGGCAACTACATTCCATATGTGATTGAAACCTCAATCGGATTGGATCGTATGTTCCTCGCGGTGCTCAGTCATGCCTACGAAGAGCAGGATCTAAGCACGGCGGATAAGCAAGACAGCCGCGTGGTCTTAAAATTACCTGCGGTGCTCGCGCCGATCAAGATGGCCGTATTGCCATTGAATAAAAAAGATGGATTACCGGAGATCGCTGAATCGATACTAGCGGATTGCCGCCCGCATTTCCGTTGTTTTTACGAGGAAAAAGATTCAATCGGAAAGCGTTATCGCCGGATGGATGCATTGGGAACACCATTCTGTGTGACGGTCGATTATCAGACCAAAGAAGATAACACCGTCACCATTCGTCACCGTGATTCCATGGAGCAAGAGCGCGTTTCTATCGATGCACTGAAATCCATCGTACTGAAGGCCATCAATGGCTGATCAACCGTATAATTCGAGGTGAATTGTTTTTTTGTCGTATCCCAGATCGAGGATGCGTTGCTTGGCTTCATCGATCATGTTTCTCCATCCACATAAAAAGAAATAAGCGGGCTCAACCAGTATTTGGTTCGGATTATCGATCGGGAAGCGCAGGTTTTTTCTGCAGATCTCTTCGTAAACCTGATGTATATATCCCCTGCGCACCAAATGATCTTCGTTTTCAATCTCTTCGCGGGAGTAGGTGGTGATGTATTGAAAGCTCTGCACTTTTCTGGCCAGTTCTTTTAATTCGGGGGCATATAGTGCATCTCCGAATTTTCTACAACCAAAGATCAAATAGATATTCTTATGCGGGATGTTGTTGTTGAGTAAGTGGTGCGTCATGGAGCGAAATGGAGCAATGCCGGTACCGGTGCAGATCATGAATAAGTCACGATCGATCGGGTCGGGCAACGTAAATACTCCTTGTGGTCCGCGTAGTGTCAGCGTGGTGCCCACTTGTACATTTTGGAAAAGCCAGGTTGTTCCCAGTCCTCCCTCGAGGTGCACAATCACCAGCTCAAAAACGTTGGTTCCATCGGGCCAACTGGCGATGGAATAACTGCGCCAACGTTTGTTGGGTTTTTCATGAATGGGGAGGTCGAGGGTAACGAATTGCCCGGGTTTGAAATCAAATTTTTCGATTGCATCTACCCGTATCCAAAAGCGGCGTGTGTTCGCCGTCTCATCCACTATTCGGATGACGGTTCCGGTCTGCCAGGGTTGCAGGGCCATGGGTAGTGATTTAATAGGAAGGTACGACGAATCAAACTATTTAAAGAACATCCGTAAGCGAGTGGGACCGCGTATCTTTGCGCCGCTCATGGCGCTGGCAGAACTGGTGAATCGATATGCGGCGCACCCCCGGTTGGAAGAATGGGGGGCATGTCTCTCTATGCCCCAACCCCAGCGAATTCACCTGAGTGGTTTACAAGGCAGTGCGGCTGCGTTTCTGCTGGCTGCCATCCATTCACAAGAGGATTATGCACGGTATAATCACGTAGTGGTGTTGGACTCCCCCGAGTCGGCAGCTTATTTTCACAATGCGCTGGAGAGTCTGACCGGCGCCCTGGATCTATTCTATTTCCCATCTTCTTATCGGTCTCCCCGCGATTTCATCCGCTTGAGTTCCTCTCATGTGATGCTGCGTACAGAGGCCCTCATGCGATTCAGTCACAGCGGCAATCGAAAAATATTGGTCACGTATGCGCAGGCCTTGCTCGAAAAAGTGGAGTCGCCTTCGCAGTATGCGCATCACCTGATAACCATCAAAACAGGTGACACATTGGATGTTCCCGGTTTGTTAGAGCAGTTGGATAAGCATCGGTTTGAACGAACCGATTTCGTGTATGAACCTGGTCAATTTGCCATCCGGGGTGGTATTTTAGATATCTACTCCTTTGGGAATGATAAGCCTTATCGCATCGAATTGTTTGGCTCAGAGGTTGATTCCATTCGAATCGTTGATCCTGAAACGCAGTTGAGCGAGCGAAAAATTTTACAAGTCAACATCATTCCGCATGTAGAAGCGCTTGGCACTATCTCCTCCCATCTTTCCTTGTTTGATTTTTTGCCAAGCAATACGATTTGCTGGATGGAGGATGAGTCCACATCCCTCGAGCAAGCAAGCGAGTGGCTTTTGGATTTAGATGCGTACCTCGAGAAGGCATTGCCCCTGGAATCGAATGATGAAGAAGAAAAAAAATTGCTTCGTATTCCCAATAAAAATGACCTGCTGACCATCGATGCATTGGAAATGGGGTTGGCACGGTTTCATCGAGTGGGATTTGGACATACCTATATAGAACCCAACGCGACGATATCATTCAATACACGCGCTCAGCCTGCTTTCAATCGTCAATTTGATCTGCTTATAAAAGACCTGGTCGCTCATCGGGGGCAGGGATATTCGATCACCATTGCTTCTGAAAATCCCCGGCAACTCGAGCGCCTGCAACAAATATTTGATGACCTGCAGGCAGAGTTGGTTTTTGATCCGCTGGTGGCTTCTATTCACCAAGGGTTCATCGATAATGACCTGCGGATAGTGTGTTATACCGACCATCAGATCTTCCAGCGGTATCATAAGTACAAAGTCAAGCAGGCCTATAATAAAAACAAGGCATTAACGATTCGCACCCTACGTGATCTGCAACCCGGCGATTTTGTAACGCACATCGATCATGGTGTGGGAGTATTCAGCGGATTGCAGAAAATTGACGTAAATGGCCGGATGCAGGAAGCGGTTCGTTTGATCTATAAGGACTCAGACATACTTTATGTGAACATCAATAGTTTGCATAAGATCGCCAAATTCACCGGTAAAGAGGGAACAGTTCCCAAGATCAATAAACTTGGCTCGGATGCGTGGAGCAAACTCAAGGAAAAGACAAAAACAAAGGTCAAAGAGATCGCATTCGATCTAATCACACTGTATGCCAAGCGAAAGGCCTTGAATGGGTTTGCGCATTCCCCGGATAATTATTTGCAGACAGAGTTGGAGTCTTCTTTTATGTACGAAGACACGCCCGACCAAAGTAAGGCCACTGCGGATGTAAAAAAAGACATGGAGTTGCCTTCTCCCATGGATCGCCTGGTTTGTGGTGACGTTGGTTTTGGTAAAACGGAAGTGGCCATTCGGGCAGCTTTCAAAACCTGTGTGGATGGAAAGCAGGCAGCGGTGTTGGTTCCCACAACGATTTTAGCCTTTCAGCATTATAAAACATTTCAGGAGCGGCTGAAAGATTTTCCCGTCAAGGTTGATTATATCAATCGCTTTAAATCAGCCAAGGAGAAAAAGGAAACCCTTCAGCGACTTAAAGAAGGTAAGATTGATATCATTATTGGTACGCATGGATTGCTGGGGAAAGAGGTGGCTTTTAAAGACCTTGGCTTATTAGTGGTGGATGAGGAGCAAAAATTCGGTGTGGCGCACAAGGAGAAAATCAAGACGTTGCGCACGGCCGTAGACTGTTTGACTTTAACGGCTACGCCCATCCCGCGCACCTTGCAGTTTTCTCTTATGGGCGCGCGCGATTTGAGCATCATCAACACGCCGCCCCCCAACCGTCAACCCATTCATACTGAAGTGCAGGTTTTTCAAGAAGATGCCATCCGGGATGCGATTTATTACGAGACTGAGCGGGGGGGACAGGTTTTTTTCATTCACAACCGGATTGCCGGATTGGCTGAGATGTCGAATTGGATTCAGGCACTTTGTCCTGACCTCAGTATTGGTTTTGCACACGGACAAATGGAGGGGCATGTGCTGGAGGAGCGGATCTTGGATTTCATTGATAGGAAATACGATGTACTCATCTGTACCAATATCGTAGAGAGTGGCGTAGACATCCCGAATGTCAATACCATCATCGTCAACAATGCGCATCAATTTGGCTTAAGTGATCTGCATCAGTTGCGTGGTCGAGTGGGGCGAAGCAACCGGAAAGCCTTTTGTTATTTGTTGGCACCGCCAATGAGCACCTTGCCGGCTGACAGTCGAAAGCGTTTGCAAACGCTGGAGCAGCACAGTGAGTTGGGGAGTGGATTCCAGATCGCGATGCGTGATTTGGACATCCGCGGAGCAGGAAATCTGCTTGGTGGAGAGCAAAGTGGATTCATGGCAGATATTGGGTTTGAAACGTATCAGAAGATCTTGGAGGAGGCTATTCGTGAGTTGAAAAGATCTAAGTTTCAGGAGCTATTCAAAGAGGAGATCACGAGGCAAGACGATTTTGTCACGGATTGTACGATCGACACCGACCTGGAAATTTTATTACCGGACTCTTATGTTGAGAGTATTGCAGAGCGCCTTAGTTTATATCAGCGCCTGGATGAATGCGAGGATGAGTCGCAATTGCAGGTGATGCAACAGGAGTTACTCGATCGATTTGGTCCGCTACCTGCCTCAGTAGTGGCCTTATTGGATACGGTACGTTGTCGTCGGTTGGCGGTTGCGCTTGGGTTTGAGAAAATGAGTTTGAAAGACCGAACGCTTCGTTGTTACTTCATAAATCGACCTGATTCGCCCTATTTTGAGTCGGAAACCTTCCGAAGCATACTTGATTACATTCAAATTGGTACCAACCGTGCCAAGTTGAAGCAGACCGGTAGATTGTTCTTGTTATCGGTAGAAAATATTGCAGGTATGGCTGACTTACATCGTCTGCTGCTTGATATGCACACGCGTGTTTTTAGAACGGCAACTGACTGATCCAAAAACAACCGTTCAAATTTCACTGGGTAGTCTTAATTTAATCCAATCTGACTTATGAGACTATTCCTACTAGGGGTTTATTCCCTTTTTTTATGCCTGTTTGCTCAGGCACAGACAAGTTCCCCTTACGCTTTGAAACTGCGAAATGGAATCAAGGAGCCGATTCCTAATATTGATGCTATCAGTTGGCCTCGGTTCATGCAATCGCAGTCCGCCGTTTTTGGAAAAGTATCATGTTTATTTCAGTTTGAGTCTACGCCCACTGCTGATCAGGTCAAGCAACTTGGCGCCATTGGTGTAGCGGTCGGTGAATATGTCGATGCTTTTTCTTATCAAGTGTTGGTGAGTGGCGATCCGGGTTGGGAGCGGTTGAGGAATCTAGGATTGCGGGCAGCTTTTGTGCTTTCTCCCACCGATAAATTATCTCCGGATATATTTTCCCATCGTTATCCAAACTGGGCCTTGCGCGGACCAGGTTCAATTGACGTTTGGGTACAATTTTTACCTCAATTAGATCTGTCGCAGGTACAACAACTGTTGCAGGTCTCCGGATTTTCGATTCGAAATGCCCGTTTCGCCAAACAACACTGGGTTGAGATCTCTGTTGATACAAATCGTTTAGTAAGATTGGCGGCACTTTCCTTTGTTGAATATGTGCAGCCTGTTCCTCCTCCCGATCAGGCGATCAATTTTCGAAGCCGTGTGGGTTCTCGTGCTCACGTGGCCAATGCTCCTCTTTCGCAGGGTGGAAGAGCGTTGATGGGCGAGGGATTGGTAATCGGTGTGGGAGATGATGCCGATCCGATCACGCACGTTGATTTTACCGGGCGGGTCATCAGCCGTTATGGATATGGAAGCGGACAACACGGTATACACGTTTCAGGTACCGTGGCAGGGGGAGGTATTATCTCCGATACGGTTGCGGGTTACGCGCCAAAAGCGCGCATCATCTCTCAATATTTTAATTATGTTTTTGACTTTGCTCATCGCTATGTTAGAGATGAGGGCATGGTGCTTACAAACAATTCTTACGGTGCCATTGCAAATGAGTGCGGTTATAATGGGCTGTATGATTTTTACTCCAGGGCATGGGATCAACAAGCATTTGACTTGCCGGAGCTTTTGCATGTATTTGCAGCGGGGAATAGTGGTACCTTGACTTGTCCACCGTATGCAACCGGATTTAAAACCGTGTTGGGAAGTTATCAGTCCGCCAAAAATGTTCTCACCGTTGGGGCCACACAATTCAATGGACAGATAGCAGGTTTCTCCAGCCGTGGTCCGGTGATCGATGGTCGTATCAAGCCGGAAATCACGGCACAAGGTGCTGCGGTTTTTTCAACCGGGTTTGGCAGTTATTATACTAATAATGGTACCAGTATGGCCTGTCCGGGAGTGACGGGTGGGGCGGCTTTGTGGATACAGCGTTATCGACAATTAAATAGTGGTACGAATCCTGCCAATGCACTGGTAAAAAACATTCTTTGTAACGGGGCTACTGATAAAGGAAACGAGGGTCCGGACTACACGTATGGTTTTGGATGGATGAACTTAGATCGCTCGTTGGATATTTTGGAAAACAACCGGTATGCCAGTGCCACGGTGGCTACAGGCGGTTCGGTACTCAAGACCATCACGGTGCCTGCGGGGCAGTCTCTCTTGAAGGTGATGTTAAACTGGAATGATCCAGCTGCTCCTTCTGTTGCCTATCGGACGCTGGTCAACGATTTAGACCTCGAGTTGGTAACTCCAACAGGTGTTGTGTTGCTCCCTCGTGTATTAGACACTGTTTTCTCTCGTATCAATCAGGTGGCGGGAACGGGTGTAGATCGCATCAACAACATCGAGCAGATTACTTTGTATAATCCTTCACCCGGCGATTATATCATCCGCGTACGAGGTACTTCGGTCAATACGCTTCAGCAACAATATTTTATTAGTTGGGATTTTGTACCAGCAGTTACTAAGTTGGTATTTCCCATTGGAGGGGAATCTTTTAGACCGGGTCAATCTATAAACATTCAATGGGAAACAACCGCTGCATCCGGGGGATACAATCTTGAATATTCTACTGACGATGGAGCCAGTTGGGTCTCGATCGTGGATGGATTATCAGCTGCCGCCGATCAATATCAATGGATCACTCCAAATATTAGTTCCGATCGGATGCGAGTGCGGGTGATCAGCCGATCCAACAGTAGCATATCTGCCTCTAATGCCTTTTTGTTGATCGGTTTGCCAATTGCCTCATTGGCGCCGGTGCAGTGTGAAACATACATATCCATGAATTGGACGGCAGTTCCAGGTGCCACTGCTTACGAGGTAATGCGGTTAATGGGAACTGAAATGCAGCCAGTCGCGATAGTGTCGGCTAGTACAACCAATTATGTATTCACCGGATTGTCACGTGATTCAGTTTATTGGGTGGGCGTTCGTCCGCTTCTGAATGGAAAGCCAGGCAGAAGATCTACAGCGCTTTCCCGTCAGCCCAACAGCGGCACTTGTGCTGGCTCCATTTCAAACAACGATCTGCAATTGGATGCATTGATCAGTCCCGCTAATTCAGGTCGACTGAATACATCTTCCGTATTGCCTTCCAATCAGATCATTTCTGTTCGTATAAAGAACCTAGACGATGTGGCTTATACAGGCCCAGCCACCATGTCTTATCAAATTAATAACGGTTCTCTGATCACAGAGCAAATACAATTGACAAACCTGGCGCCGGGCGGCACGCTGGTATATAATTTTTCTGCTACGGCAAATCTCTCTTCGGTTGGTGAGTACGAGATCCGCGCCCTGGTTGTTCGTCCGGGTGATCCGGTGATGGCTAACAACATGGCCACCCGTGTCATAAAACAATTAAGTAATCTGCCCTTGTCGTTGAACCCTTCCTGGCTGGATAATTTTGATGCATTACCCAGACAGGAGGTTATACAGGCACAGTGGGGATTGAATGGTTCCGATCGGTATGATTTTTCTTTCTTGAATGCGCAAGGGCGATTGAGAACCCATATCAATGCCGGCATGTCATTTTCGGGTGAGCGGGCGCTGACGATGGATGTGCGATTGCCCGTTGGTGGTGGTAACACCAACTATCTGATCGGTACGTACAATTTATCAAATTACTCCCTGTCAGATGATATACGATTAGATTTTCGCTACAAGCATCATGGGCAAGTATTTAATCCGAATAACCGGGTTTGGATCCGTGGAAACGATACGGCACCATGGATCTTAGCTTATGATCTTTTCTTAAATCAGGCCGATCTGGGCGTATATCAATCGGTGGTTGGTATTGAAGTTTCGGATTTGTTAGCAGCCAACGGGCAACAATTCAGCAGCAGTTTTCAAGTACGTTGGGGGCAATGGGGATTTTATTCTGCAGCAGATGATTTTGGCGGATCCGGCTATTCGATCGACGATATACGTTTCTATACAGTTGGAGAGGATATGCAATTGGTTCGCATAGATGAACCACGCGCACAAATTTGCGGATTGGGTCAGCCGCAGCAGGTTAAAGTGACGGTTCGTAATAGTGTTGGACAAGCACGCTCAAATGTTCCCGTCAGACTTCAATTGAATAACGGACCAGTTGTATCGGCAATTATTCCAACTATTGGAGCCAACAGCAGTCTTCAATATAGTTTCCCTCAGCCGATCAATTTGCCCAGTGATACCGTTGCTACTTTGAAGGTGTGGGTGGATTGGTCAACTGATTCGCAGCGTGCCAACGACACTGCTACAATCTCCATACGTTCCCTGCCGGTCGTTTCCTCTTTCCCTTACTTGCAAGACTTTGAAAATGGATCTGACTGGTATCCGGGTGGCGTTCAATCGAGTTGGGCGCTGGGAATGCCAGCTTCTTATCGGATCAAGGGCACGGGAAGTGGACGTCGTTCCTGGAAAACCAAGCTGCAGGGACACTACAACGAAAATGAGTTCTCCTATCTCTATGCGTCTTGCTTCAATTTGAATGGGTTGACAAATCCCATGCTCAGTTTCATGGTTGCACTGGATGTGGAGGATTGCGGGAATGGCTATTTCTGTGATGGTGCGTACATGGAATATTCAACAGATGGAGAGAACTGGATGCGTTTGGGTGCCGTGGGACAAGGCGTGAATTGGTATAATCGAAACTACTCGGGCAATCCCGTATGGAGTACCCAGACCTATACGCGTTGGCATGTAGCAACAGTTCCTTTGCCCAGGGGGATACCTTCCATGCGTCTTCGATTTGTGATGCGTTCGGACATGGTGGTCAATCGTGACGGCATCGCCGTGGATGATATACATATATATGAAAACGGTTTACCTATTTATGCAGGACCAACATTGACAACACCCGTTGGGTTTAGTTACGGTAATGCTTCTGCTTGGCAATCTATTGTGGTGAATAGCCAGTTACTTGCTGCGGTGCAAGCACCTGGTCAGTCCGGGAATGCGTCCGTCCAGGCGTTCATGCATTCCGGCTCGGATCGTCACACGAACGGACAATATTATTTGGATCGCAATTGGGTCGTAAATGGATCGGATCTGTTGACTGATACGGCTCGTTTACGTTTGTATTTTCTCGATCGAGAGTCGGACTCGCTCGTGTTTGCGACCGGTTGTGCTTCCTGTGAGGCGGTGGGTTCTGTGGGTGATTTGGGCATTACTACATACAGAGATGGTTCAGGCCTCACGCAAAACCTGTCCTTGTCGGATAATGGAGCAGGCGAATGGTCATACCTCTCTAGAGATCAGATCCGACGCGTACCTTACCAAAATGGCTATTATGCGGAGTTGCCTGTTCGTAGTTGGTCGGAGTATTGGATGAATAACCGATGGCGTGATAGAAAGCATGGATTGCCGGTTGAGATCATATCGTATGTGGTAGCACCTTTGGGTTCTTATTCGGCCCGCTTGCAGTGGTCAACTGCCTATGAATACGATGTATTGTCGCACGAGGTGCAAGTGGCAAAAGGCAATGCGGCTTGGCAGCAACAACAGTTTGTAACGTTGGCTAGTTTGAGTAGCGCCGGAAATGGAGCAACTTCCAGGTCCTATCAATTTGATGATATGAGTACGGGTAAGTCGGGTGTTTGGTATTATAGAATCAAGATCACCCATCGCGATGGATGGTATGTATTTACACCTGTACAACCTATCACCTATGATGCAACACCTGTGATGCGTTTTTATCCCAATCCGTCATCTGGTTTGTTCAAAGGTGTTTTCCAGGCAAATGCAGGGGAGCGGTTACAGTTAACCATTTTCGATGTGAGTGGTCGGACCATTCGCACCCAGCATGTTGCTGCTAATGGATATGAGCAGGCTTTCTGGTTGGATTTATCCAGTCCATCTATCAGTGCAGGTATGTATTTAGTTGAAACAGAATTGCGCGGACAGCGGTCTATCCATCGAGTGATCAAGCAATAAGGAAGATCTTATTAAGATAACTGCAAAAAAAAGATCGGCCTGCGGGCCGATCTTTTTTTATGGGGGCAAGATTGTTTACCAGCCTTGCTTGGCATGTCCTTCCTTGATGGCAGCCAGGGCTTTGGCTTCACCCAGGAGGGTAGTGAGTTTGTTGCCTTTACCGTCGTTTCCTTGGGCCATGTAAGCGCCTTTGGCAGTCTTTGTGATAACTGCGTCTTTCATGACTACTCCTTTTTCTTTGGTCTTCACGTTGTAAGCAGTGATAGGTCCGTTCGACATGTGTTTCTTTTTTAATCGTTAGTAAAGCACAAACATACGAAAATTCTTTGCCGGGCATCTAAAAAAATAGCTGATTGCCATTGCCTTGTATTTCTTTTTGTGGATTTCACCCAACTCGGACGTTATAATCTCCTTTAAGTCTGTTGATTATCCCTTGGAATCAGAAATCGTTTCGGTCAGTTTTACACATAAGATTTTTCATCAAAAAAATTCATCATGAAAATTTTAGCCATGTTACCCATTATGACCTTAATGCTTTCTGGCCTGTCTGCCCAAAAACTCCTGGATAGACAGGAGCGTTTTGATGCTTGTTTGTCGGCACACCCAACGCTGCAAAAGCAATTGCAATTGGCGCGTGACCAATACCAGGAGCAATTGACTCAAATCCGCTCCGTAGTGGATGCATTAATTGCATCATACAACGTGCAGCAGGTTAACGAAGTACTTCAAGTGGATAATTTGCGCAGTGCAGTGGAATTGTCGATGCAATTGCGCGATCAAGATGCGGAATGTGACAGCATGTATTTTCAATTACGCGAATCATTGCTCCATGATTCTTGGGCGGAAGGCATTTGTGTGGAAGAATTGTCGTTTTCGCAGTATCAGGAGTTGTTTGATAATTACCTGGAAGATCAAGCTATTCGTCCGGCGGATCATTATGCCTCCAGCTATTTTGCCAGTGTGTTGGGATTTCGTTCCATGCTGATGATCCAGTTGAAAGCAGAGGAGGATTGGTTGCAACGACAGGGACTGGTCTTGAATGAGCCTCACCCATTCAATGATCTTCCGGTGGGAGAGGAGATGTATTGGTCCGTGTTGAATGCCGATTGGTTGATCGATTTTCGTTCGCCCGAGCCGGTACTGGCGGAAATCAGTGGGATGAATGACGAGCGTAGTGCTGATCGAAAGATGAAATTCAAGGATTTGCTCCTTTTCATTTTCAACAACTGGGATCATATAAAAGATATTCTCGCCTGGTTGGAGGAAGGAGTGTTTTATGATTGTAGTCCCACCGTTACCGCTCGCATCAAGAGTGATACCAGGGATGTGAATTCAATGCAGGAGTTGAGTCCCGATGTAGAGCGACGCATATATTATCAGGTCGGTCAGCGAGGCGTGCGCGCTGATTTTCGTTCCACGCGTACGCGTATATGGGGGAAGACACATCTCTATAAACGAAAGCGGAATCGATTTGTGCGTGACAAATCGCAGGTGGTAGGAATTGCTTACTGCACACAGCAATGGAATGTTTGTGATGATCGTCCCTGGCCGGCAAACGGACAACCCTTTCAGTTTTCGGGCGTGCATAGGAGAGGAAAGGCAAAATTCTCGGAGCGTCATCCATTTGCGTTGGCTATTCAGCAAGTAAATACGGAGTTCATCAATTTTCCTCTTTATTACAACCGAGCCCTGGTCGATCAAGTATCGCTGTTGGGTAGTGGAGGGTGTTTGTGATGAGAAGCCTCTTATTTATGTTGTGGATTTTGATCTTCTGGGTGCAGCGATTACCGGCGCAAGTTCAGCTGATCGCGGGAGGAGCCTTCCGTTCCTCCCAGCGTTCCAGCTCATCGGTTGGTGCGGTTGGATTGCAAGTCTTGCCCGATCGGGAGTGGTCGATTGGCGTGCAGCGAAAAGTTGGATTTAATCGTGCAGGTGCTGCGTTGGGTCTGCTTGCATCATCGCGTTGGCGCTCTCCTTTCTATGAACTCAGTAAATCGTTGACTTATTATCCTTTGAAGCCACACTTAGCTACCTATCGGTTTGAATCGCTGCAGCTCTTTCCGTTTATTTCTATTTCGGATATGCGTGCTGCATCCAGTCGATTGGGATGGTCGGTTCGGGTTGGTCCGGTTTTTCATTTCCATGCCGGAAATTTCATTTCCACCACTACTGCGCGCGCAGTGCCTGCTCAAACATCTTTTGTTTTGTATCGCATGCGTATGCAGGGACATCCGATGGGAATTCCATTCGGGCGTGCTCAAGTTGGGTTTTCGGTAGATGTACTGCGTCGGTCAAAATTTACTTGGCAGTTGAATCCGTTTTTACAGACCGATTTGGGCGACCGCTCTCGCGGTTGGTATCAAGTCGTGCCCGATGATCCGTTGTATGCTGCGGAGGGGAATTTGCGTAATGGGAAATGGTCATTTGGCATTTTATGCGGATTTGCTCCCAGGCGTTGATGCTGTTCGGGTGGATTTGGATCTTTTGTATTTGCTCTTCGTTTGCTCAAACAGGCAGAGTGATACATCCATTTTCAACTAAGGACTCGATGAACCGAAAACTCAGCGAGCCACCGGAATGGTTGAGTGCGGGAATGATGGAGTGGGGACAAGGAGGACAATTGCTGGCATCGGCGCGGGTGGTCCGACTGATGATTGGTGAACCGGGTAAATGGCAATTGCCCTTATCTGTTTACAGCGGGGTAACGCAAGCAGGTTCCAATGCTTGGGGTGGATCCGTAAATGGTTCGCGCTCCAATGAATCCATCAGTTGGCAGATGTATTCGCCATGGAGTGGGTTGATGAATGTTGGATTTGAGGGACAAAGACTGCTGTTGAATTGGGGATTGCATTCGGGACTTCGCTTCGTATTTCAATTGGGAGAGCGGGCATTGACCGGATATCGAATCGGCAGCACACAGGATCCGCTCGCAGGTAAGCAGCAACTTTTATGGAATCACTACGCTGTGATGGGTTGGGTATTACATACGGGTGCCTGGGAACGTTCCAATCCGAAAAATTTAGGAAGAGGGTGGTTGATGCTGCGGGCGCATTTAAGCTACTCGGCTCCCGAGCAGTTAAAGGTACTTTTTCCGCATTCAGCTTTTCGGGGAATCTACGGGGGTGCTTCGCTTGGGATGGGCATTGAGGTGAGCCGCGTAGTGCATATACGAGCAGGGGTATGTTGGCCCATTCACCGACCGGAGTGGTTATGGCAACGGAGTCTGACGCAATTCAGTTTTCAATACAATTGGAAACCCTGATACAGCGCGATCAAACGTCCAGCTTCGCGTACTTGGCATGTGATTCAATGAAGGAGCGGCGTGGAGCTACTTCATCTCCCATCAGCATGCTGAAGATGCGATCGGCTTCGGCGGCACTTTCAATGGTCACTTGCTTCAGTGTTCTGGTAGCCGGATTCATGGTGGTATCCCAGAGTTGATCGGCGTTCATTTCACCCAGACCCTTGTATCGCTGGATGGTTACAGAATCTTCTTTGCCTCCTCCGAGTTTTTCTACCAATGCTTTGCGTTGTTCCTCGTTATAGGCGTAGGCTTGTTCCTTTCCTTTCTTCACGAGGTAGAGGGGTGGTTGTGCGATGTATACATATCCCTGCTCCACCATCGCTTCCTTGTAGCGGTAGATGAACGTCAGGATCAGGGTGGCGATGTGTGAGCCGTCCACGTCGGCATCCGTCATGATGATCAGCTTGTGGTAACGAAGTTTGCTGAGATCAAGTGCTTTGGGATCTTCCGGGGTACCGATCTTGACTCCCAACGCTGTGAACATGTTACGGATCTCTTCGTTGTCGTAGATCTTGTGCTCCATTGCCTTTTCCACATTGAGGATCTTACCACGAAGCGGAAGGATGGCTTGGATGCTTCGGTCACGGCCTTGTTTGGCAGTTCCACCTGCGGAGTCTCCCTCAACCAGAAACAACTCGCATTTGTCCGGATTACGCTCAGAGCAATCGGCCAGCTTTCCGGGCAATCCGCCTCCGGAGAGCACTGATTTACGTTGCACTAGCTCGCGCGCCTTGCGGGCTGCCGCACGGGCTTGTGCAGCCAAGATCACTTTTGCTACGATGTTCTTTGCTTCACGCGGATTTTCTTCGAGGTATGCTTCGAGTACTTTGGAAACAGTGCTGTCTACCACGCCCATTACCTCGTTGTTTCCGAGTTTGGTTTTGGTTTGCCCCTCGAATTGAGGTTCAGGGACTTTCACCGAGATGATAGCGCTAAGTCCCTCCCGAAAATCGTCTCCTTCGATTTCCACTTTGGCTTTTTCAAAAAGACCGTTCTTGTCGCCGTAGCTTTTGAACACACGAGTAAGTGCACGACGGAATCCCGATACGTGTGTACCGCCTTCGATGGTGTTGATGTTATTTACATAAGAGTAAATATGCTCGCTGTAACTATCGTTGTAATTCAAGGCAACTTCCACCGCTACATTGGTGGCTTCGTCGCGGCCCTCTACTGCAATGATATTAGGGATCAGCGGATTTCTTCCGGCATGTGTGTCGAGCATGGAAACAAATTCAACAATTCCTCCCTCGCTGTAGAAAGTGTTGCTGTAAGCGTTGCCTGCATCGTCCAATTCGCGTTGATCGCTTAGTGTGATGCGGATGCCTCGATTCAGATAGGCCAGTTCACGCAATCTTCCCTCGAGGATTTCCTTGTTATAGACAGTCGAACTGAAAATGCTTCCGTCAGGCCAAAAATGTACGCGCGTACCGGTGGTATCACTGGTGCCGATCTCGCGAACTGCGTACTGCGGTACACCAATCTGATAGGCCTGTTCGAATACCTTGCCCTCCCGACGAACGGTTACGTGCAATTTGGTGCTGAGTGCGTTCACGCAGCTTACACCCACGCCGTGCAATCCGCCGGAAACCTTGTAAGAATCCTTGTCAAATTTTCCTCCCGCATGCAAAACGGTCATAACGACTTCCAATGCGGAGCGTTTCTCTTTACTGTGCATGGCGGTGGGGATACCACGACCATCGTCTTCCACTGAAATGGAATTATCCGGGTGGATATTGACCTGAATGTTCTTACAATATCCTGCCAATGCTTCATCGATCGAGTTGTCGACAACCTCGTATACCAGGTGATGCAGGCCTTTGACGCCCACATCGCCGATGTACATGGCGGGTCTTTTACGGACTGCTTCCAGTCCTTCCAAAACCTGTATGCTGTCTGCCCCGTACTGAGGCGTTTGAGGAGTATTGATATCAGGGTTCATGTGTGTTGAAAAAATGGTCGTTTTCCGAGGGAAAACGAGGGGTGAAAACGAATAGGCGAATGTACGAAAAAGGGGGGCGGAAACGGGGTAAAATTGGGGTCTATTTTTACCCAATTTTGAGGGGTATGTGGACAAAAAACAAGCCCCCATTTGGGAGCTTGTTTTTCTATCGAAGATGTCAATCGATTTATTCTGTCCGCTTTACGATCTGCGCCACCAAGATGGCCTCCGCGCAGACTTTTCCGCCACTGTAAACCGTTCCCTTCATTTCACAGATTCCTCTTCGGATGGGTGCTATCAGTTCCATTTTCAGCAGCAAGGTGTCACCGGGGCGAACCATCTGCTTGAATTTGCACTGGTCAATTTTAAGGAAATAAGTGTCGTAATGTCCCTCCCCGCTCAGGTTGATGGCCAGGATGCCTCCGCATTGTGCCAGTGCCTCGATCTGCAATACACCGGGCATGACGGGATTGCCCGGGAAATGGCCCTGGAAAAACCATTCGTTGAACGTGACATTTTTCACGCCCACGATATGCGTATCACTGAGTTCGATGATCTTATCGATCAGCGCAAAAGGAAAACGGT
>CAYYXC010000002.1:28775-59814 GCA_964475505.1 uncultured Chitinophaga sp. | reverse complement strand
CTAATTGGGGAACCGTCATTTCTTCGGCTGAATCCTCGTACAACGCAGACGCTTCCGCTGCCACGGTGTTTGTATCTGGCTGTGCATACGGATGATCCGGATCATATGTCTTGATCTCCAACACGGAGGTTTGCGCGAGCACATCTTGGGTTGACTTTTTGACTGTTGTTGGGGTGATGCCGTGTTTCTCGTTGTATTCTATTTGTTTGGCTCGGCGTCGACTCGTTTCTTCGATCGTGCGTCGCATGCTTTCAGTTACTTTATCGGCATAAAAAATCACCAGCCCCTTTGCATTTCTGGCTGCACGACCTGCGGTTTGTGTGAGTGATTTTTCGTTCCGAAGAAATCCTTCTTTGTCTGCATCCAGTACGGCAACCAGCGAAACTTCCGGTAAATCCAATCCTTCGCGAAGTAGGTTCACGCCTACCAGAACATCTATCTTGCCCAACCGCAAGTCGCGTAGGATCTCCACCCGCTCCAGTGTGTCTATGTCGCTGTGAATGTATTTAGAGCGGACTTGTATCCGCTTCAAATATTTATCCATTTCCTCTGCCATCCGCTTGGTGAGTGTGGTGATCAGTACCCGATCGCCGTCTTTCACTCTTCGATCGATCTCATCCAACAGATCATCGATCTGATTCAGCGTGGGTCGTACTTGAATGGGAGGATCGAGCAGTCCGGTAGGACGAACCACTTGCTCCACGACGACTCCCTCACATTTGTCTAATTCGTAATGCCCTGGGGTTGCCGATACAAACACCACTTGATTGATCAGTGATTCGAATTCAGAGAAATTAAGCGGGCGGTTGTCGAGTGCAGACGGCAACCGGAATCCAAAATCTACCAATGTTAGTTTTCGACTTCGGTCCCCTCCATACATACCACTTACTTGCGGAATGGTTTGGTGACTTTCATCAACCACCAACAGAAAATCTTTTGGGAAATAGTCGATGAGACAAAATGGTCGAGTGCCCGGCTGTCGGCGGTCAAAAAAACGAGAGTAGTTTTCAATGCCCCCGCAGTATCCCAATTCACGGATCATTTCCAAATCATAGTTCACCCGTTCACTCAGGCGTTGTGCCTCCATGGGTTTGTTGGATCTTTTGAAGTAATCTACTTGCGCTGCCAACTCGTCTTGTATTTCATAGATCACCTGTTGCATGATATCCTTGGGGGCAACATATAAGTTCGCAGGGAAAATGGCTGCACTGTCCATTTCACCAATTCGTTTGCCGCTGATCAACTCGAGGGTTTCGATGCTTTCGATCTCATCTCCAAAAAAAGTTACCCGGTATCCGTAGTCAACATAGGGCAAGTTGATATCGATCGTATCTCCTTTGACCCGAAATTGTCCTCTGGCAAAATCGATGGTTGTCCGCTGGTAGAGCGAATTGACCAGCGCATGTAAAAAAGACTGTCGAGAGATGGTTTGTCCTTTTTGGATCCGGATGATACCATTTTCGTAGTCGGTCGGATTTCCCATGCCGTATATGCAACTCACGGAAGCCACTACAAGAATATCACGTCTGCCACTTAGCAAACTAGTAGTGGCACGTAAGCGTAATTTGTCAAGTTCCTCATTGATGCTGAGGTCCTTTTCAATATAGACGTTGGTGACGGGTAGGTATGCTTCGGGTTGATAATAGTCGTAATAGGAAACGAAATACTCTACGGCATTATCCGGGAAAAACTGTTTGAACTCCCCGTAGAGTTGGGCTACCAGGGTTTTGTTGTGTGTGAGTACCAGCGTGGGTCGTTGGATTTGCTGAATAACATTGGCGATGGTGAATGTTTTGCCGCTGCCCGTAACGCCCAGGAGTGTTTGATATTTTTCGCCACTTAAAATGCCCGATGTTAATTGTCGAATGGCCTCTGGTTGATCGCCGGATGGCTGGAAGGGGCTATGCAACTGAAAAGGCATGATGCAAGTTACTCAATGGTTGCGGAGGGCTACCAATAAAAAAACCGGCCGAAGCCGGTTTCTTTTATAGGTGGGATTTTATTTATTTGAAGTCCGCAGATACGGTGATCTTGGGCTCATTTGCAATTTTTCCTTTGTTACCTACATCAATGCCATAGTCAGACAATTTGATGGTGAAGTCGCAGCTGCTGCTGATCGCACCATTTTTTATTACGAGGGTCGCTGGGGTATTTACCGGATTGGATTTATCCTTGATGGTCATCACACCATTTACCTGTACGGTATAGGTTCCATCTTTTTTAAAGTTGACTTTATCCAGGTTTGTGATCTTTCCCTGGAAAGTAAAGAGCGGAAACTTTTCAGAGTTCAGCCAACGCTCTTCATTGAAGTGTTGCTGAATGGTGGGGTTGCTGAAGGCGAAGTTGTTAACAGCCGCTTCGAAACCAACCTGACCGGATTTGGTATCGATCATTCCTACTACGGTCTTGTTCTCTGCCTTGGGTAATGCATCGATTGGGGTAGTTGCATCAAAGGTTACAATGGCAGATGTAGTGGTCTTTGATTGGCTCCATGCTGAAGCGGCAGAAAGTAAAAGGGCTGTTGCAAAAAATAAATGTTTCATTGTATTGGTTTTAAAATTTTTGAATGAGGGTTGCTCGCTTGAATTGAACGGAGCGGCTGTTAAGGATGCGGCTGTATATGCTTCCGCTGCAAGCGGCACGGATCTTGACACTGTCTCCGGCAACCAAACTGCGGGTATTGTTCGCATCTTCCTGTTGGAAGTCGAATATCAGGTAATCGCCGGATCCGGGGGCTTCGATTTTGATGTTGGCGCTGGTATCGGCCCATTCAATCGAACTGACTCTTCCGCTCAATTCTACGATTCGGTCCCGGTAATTCGCATTGGCCAGCGAGTCATTGTCTTGAAATGTTTTCAGAAAAGCAAGTGCGGAGCCACTGTGTTCGGCCTCCACCAACTTGGTGTCTCCGAATTTTTCGGTGATCAAATAATAGGCGATACCACCTCCGATGCCCAACCCCAATGCCAACAGGGCGAAGAAGATTCGAATGCGTGTCTTTTTCGTAAAGGGGAGTTGCATGTTTTGTTTAACGCTTTGGGTCTAAAATGGTTGAATGCAAATATACGATGTTTAAACATTGAAATTCCTCTTTTCCTAAAAAAAACCCCGACCGGTGGGGGTCGGGGTTGTTAACCCATCTATATACAACGAAAAACAGCGTTTATGCGTTCTGCATTTCTTTGATCTTCTCCCGGATCTTGGTTTCGATTTCGTTGGCCAGTTCGGGATTGTCTAGCATGAGTTGCTTTACGGAATCGCGTCCTTGTCCCAGTTTATCGTTATTATAACTGTACCAGCTGCCGCTTTTCTGGATGATTTCCAGTTCGGTGCCTAGGTCAACGATTTCTCCGGTTTTGGATATCCCCTCACCGAAAATGATATCGAACTCGGCGGCGCGGAAGGGAGGCGCTACTTTATTCTTCACCACTTTCACTTTTACGTGGTTTCCGATGGCTTCATCACCGTCTTTTACTTGCTGTGTACGGCGAATGTCGAGTCGAACAGAGGCGTAAAACTTCAGTGCATTTCCACCGGTGGTTGTTTCGGGGTTGCCGAACATCACGCCGATCTTCTCACGAAGTTGGTTGATGAATATGCAAATGGTATTTGTTTTGGAAATGGTAGCGGTTAGTTTGCGGAGTGCTTGGCTCATCAAACGTGCATGTAATCCCATTTTGCTATCACCCATCTCTCCTTCTAATTCACTTTTCGGTACCAAGGCGGCCACGGAGTCAATAACCAATACGTCCAGTGCGCCGGAAAGGATCAGTCGGTCGGCGATTTCAAGTGCTTGCTCACCGTAGTCGGGTTGTGAGATCAGCAGATTATCTACATCTACGCCTAATTTCTTGGCATAGGAACTATCAAAAGCGTGCTCGGCATCGATGATCGCACACATGCCACCTTTTTTCTGTGCCTCTGCAATCACGTGGGTAGCGATAGTGGTTTTACCGGATGATTCAGGTCCGTATATCTCAATGACTCGTCCCCGGGGCAGTCCGCCAATACCCAGCGCCGCATCCAATCCGATCGATCCGGTAGAGATCACTTCTTGTTGTCTTTCACCCCGTTCGTTCATCATCATTACACTGCCCTTGCCGTAATCCTTCTCGATTTTGTCCATCGTGAGTTTAAGTGCCTTGAACTTTTCCGCGTTGGGGGAGATTTCAGTAGTTTTTTCAGTCTTTGCCATAAGTTGTTTTTTAAAGGTCGTAGCCAGTTGGCTGATTGGTTAACGAGACAAAACTAATGGATTTAGCAAATAAAAACTAATAATTTTGGATTTATTTTCCGGAAAATCTCGGGAAAAAGACGGAAAAGAGTAGAGGGTAGAGAGTAGAGGGTTGAGGGAATGGTTGAACGTAGAGGGCGCAATGCTTACCCCTCTACAACATGAAGGGCGCTCTACCTATTTGATCTTTCCCACTCCTTTCTTTGCTTCCCTACTGATGATATTGATGATCTGGTCGGTGTTTTCGGTAAGTAATTCGGTTACGAATTTGTTGTTGGCGCTCTCGGTGACTTTTATTTGAATGGAGTATGCGCCCTGGCTGAAGGCCTTTTGATAGTTTCCATTGGGGGTCTTTATAGTAACCGAAAGAGCGGGGTACGAGGAAGCTTCGGCCATCGAGCAGTTTTCCTTTAAGGCCATTATAATAGGCAGCGTATTGGGGATCGTTGGGATCGAGGGGCGCTTCGCGGAGACTGAGGAGGAATTTGCCCAGCAAAACATTATCGAAGAGCTGTCCCTGATCGTTGGCATAAGACGTGCGGAAGGAGATCTCAAAATCGAGGTTCAGGTTTTTCTTTTGTCCTTTTGAGATCTTGGCTTTGGCGTTTCTGAGATCGAACGAAGCGAGGCGTAAGCGAAAAACAGAATTGTTGATGATCTCCGTGGCGCGCGTGGTATCAAGTTCAAAACGAGCCATCAGTGCGGTATCGATCTTACCCACTTTGTTTTTAAACGTTCGGATCAGGGTGAATCCGCCGAATTGCATTCCGACCGGATCAAATACGCTTTCGGTGGAGAGTTGGTCATAGAAATACAGATCGGTCAGTCCAAAACCGTACTTAGCTGTGTATTTGGCCTGGTCTTTTGCGATCATAGACCGTACCATATTAGTGCCCAGCGATACAGCAGAACCCAACAAAGAGGGTAATCCAATAGCCCGTCCCCCTTCTGCCCGATCGCTTAAGCTCGGAACAGTTTGAGCTTTGATTCGCTGATAGGAGATCACATCGGCAGATTCTTGAACGGTCATCTGGCGATTTTCCCCTTCATCAGCCAAACCATATTGTGTCGACTTACACGCGCACAACAACACACACATCGAACAGATTAACCAGCGGTACATAGTATTATTTTTTAAAATAGCGTTGCATCAATTTTTCAAAGGCCGGTTGGGAACGAATCGATTCCAGATCCATGTCGTTTCGCAGGGCAAAAGCATCTCCGAATCCTTTCTGAAGGGCCTCCTCCAGGGCCGTAAGGGCACCAGCAGTGTCGCCCACAATGGAGCGATAGCAAGCAAAGTGATAAGCGGTGATCATGTCGTGTTGCTTGAACCGATAAAGCTGTTCGAACAACACCCGCAGGTTTTCATCCATCTTCAGCAACTCAGGCACCCGTAAATATATGTATACTACTCCCAGGTAGCTTAAGTATTCCAGATTGAAGATGCGCATCTTTCCGTCAAAAGCCTGAAAAGCTTTGCTCTTACTGTCCTTGTATTTTTTTCCATAATACAACGACATACCACTCAAGTAGCCACTCGGATTTGTCTTGTTGCGCTCAATCGACTGAATCAACCAGTCAATAGCACCGCTATAGTTTTGCTGCAACACATCGATGCAGCCCAGGTTGAAATAAGGGAAAGGGGAAGTGCTGTCTAATTCGATCACCCGTCGAAAAAGTATACGGGCAGAGTCGTACTGACCCCTCACCATTAGTTTATGACCGATGTTATTCAGCGCCACGCTTTCTGCTGAAGGGTCGAAGGCATAACATTTCCTGTACCAGTAGATCGAGCTGTCGATCTGATTCGCCTGTGTTGCCCAAAGACCCATCATGAAATAATAGTTCATCGTATCGATCCCTTGTGTCAGCAACGGTTGAAGCACCTCGCGGGAAGCTGCTTTTTTGCCTTGTTCGTATAACACTTCTGATAGGGAGCGATATGGAAACGCGTACTGTGGATATACCTGGATCAGGTCGCGGTACAAAATTTCAGCTTTTGCATACTGCCCCAGGTTTTTATAGATGTCCGCCAGGCTTTGTTTGGCCCAGAAGTCGGCGGGACGAAGCGCGAGGTATTTCTCAAACTTGGCATTCGCCTTATCGAAGGCGCCGATCAACGCATAGTGGATGCCCAGTTGACCAATCGTATAGGCAGCATTGGGTTCAAGCAGTTCTGATTCCTCCATGTATTCGATGGATTGACGAACACTGTTGAGCATCCATACATTGTATTCACTTTCGGAGATTGCCCAAGTCAAACTCATGGCCTTCATGAACAGACTTCTTGCCTTCAGGTTCCGATACATGTAATGTTCCTCGCCAAGCAGTACCATGCAACTGTCCAATTCCATGCCGGCATAATAGCAATCGTCTTTAGTTGAATAACTGGTTTCCCCACGCAACATTGGATTCACGATCGAATCAAATCGCTGATTCAGTGCCGCCGCCAGGTTTCGGCGCATACTCGTTGCCAGTATGTTTCTTGGAAATGTTTGGGTGAATAATCGATAGTCCCGCATGGCATTGGTGTCACGCGGCCAAATCAATTGCTGATTCAATAAGTGTCGCTGAAAAGAGGAAAACAATTGTTTTCCGGCCGGGGACAAAGAATCGGCCAGACTTTCCTCCGTCCCCTTCATATTGATCTGCCCCAATGTCAATCGCTCTTTTTCCTTCTCTTTTTTCAAGGCACGAAGCGTATTGGTGTCGACCCGCGTCAGCGGTTTGCTTAGGTCACCCACCACCAGCGGAATCTGTTTGAATTCGCTGTAAGAGGAGACTTTTTGCAGGATGTATTGCTGCACCTCCGCAAAACTGATGGTGAGGTCTCCGTTCATATCAGCCAACCCCTTCATCCCCTCTTCCAACTGCAGCGCGAACAAGCCGCGCCCATTGCCCCATTGTACCCCTTCTTGCGAAAGTTGGTTGGGCTGACAAGAAAGGATCTTATACTCTTTTCCCCAGGCGTTGCTGAGTGATTGCGCCGTTAACTGCATTCCCTCAATACCTCCTTTCAGGTTGCCTGAATGGCAGGCATCTACTATGAAGATCATCTCGATGCCTCGCTGTGCGAGTGGAGAGAGATATCTTTTTAGGTCCAGCAACTCCAGCACGTCGTCTTTCATGCCGAAGTAGTTACCGTTTGGACTGTTGTGTAGCAACAAGAGACCATTCTCGATCTGGGTCAGGTCCTCCATATCGCCATGACCGGCAAAAAAGAAATAAACCCGATCGCCCGGCTTCGCTTTTCGTGCTGTTACCGAGATGGCATCGGCTACGTTGTTGCGTGTGGCCTGTTCATTCAGAAAAAGTTCAATGTTTTCACTGGGCACGCTGCCGCCTGCCGGACTCATCAGCAGTTTTTCAAAAGCCTGCGCATCTTTATGTGCGAACTGAAGCGAAGGCACTTCCTTGTACTTGCTGATGCCAATGATGATGGCATAGGTTTGTCCGCTGACCAACGCGTTCTGCTCCTCCTCCGTCTTAAAGCCACGTTGTCCCCAACCGACCAGGGAAAATGACAAAAACAGGCCTATCAGCAAGGCTTTACCGTACATAATTAAGTGAATGTAAAAAAAACGAGCAGCTGATGTCTGTCACAAATACTAAAAATCATATCTTTTCACTAAGGGTAAACGCCTAATCGCTAAACTCCGGATTGATACAGTCAGTTTAATCAACATCTTCTTAGGCTTATTTCATCAAATTTTTAACATGTCGAACATCAAGTATGCGCTGGTTTGTGCCGACGATGATCCCATGGTACTGCAGATGCTTGGTTTTCAACTGGAAAAGATCATTGATCCAAAAGTTACGACCTGCGAATTCTTTACTGCTCCGGAGGAAGTATTACCCGGAATTGACCAATTAAAGGAGCAGGGTATCGAGACGTTGTTTCTGATCGTTGATTACCAAATGCCCAAAATGTCAGGAGCTGATCTGATCCGGATGGTCAAAAGTAAATACCCCCAAATCAAATGTTTGATGCTGTCGGGACAAGCCAATGCTATCCATGTTGATGCCTTGGCCGATGAGAATTATTTAGAATCTTTTTTACCCAAACCCTGGGAGGAAGGTGATCTGTTCCAGTTGCTGGATCCGGTACTTTCCCTCAAGTATGAGCGGAATTTTCTGCTTCCCAACTCCCCCAATGCTTGATCTTATGCGAAAGTTATTTTTTTTATTGGTCCCCATGCTATTGCCTTTATGGATGTGGTCGCAAAAGCCGGTCACTCAATTCAATGGCTTTGGTCATTTGGAATACTCCATGGATTACACTAACCATGCCGACTCTTATTTTTCCATAGGGGAGCACGATTTTTTCGTCACCTCAAAAATTAACAACCGTATTTCATTTTTGGGTGAATTCGTGGTTCGCTACAACAGCTCTTCAGCGACAAACTTCTTAGCCAGTATCGAGCGCGGATTTGTCAAATTCAATTACAAAAACAACCGCAACCTCATAGTTGGTAAGATACACTCTCCGGTAAATTACTGGAACGACGTGTATCACCACGGCCGATTATTCTTTCCGGTGATCGATCGACCTAATTCCTTTTCTTACTTGGTGCCGCTCCATACGTTGGGCGTTCAATTACAAGGTCAAAACATCGGCAAGTCCAATTTTGGATATGACATCGTTGTGGGAAATGGGATCTCTTCCACGGATGCATACAATGACAACGTTGACATGTCCGTTACCGCCGCTTTCCATTTTAAGCCGAAGGAAGGCATGCGCATCGGTGCTTCCTACTATTATGATTTGCTGGAGCAAAATGTATCAGGGGTACATAGCGGCCATTCTTCTCCGCGTACACACTATTCAGGTCCTCTCTACAAGGGGCGACTCAATTTTCACCTCCTCAGTGCCTCTTACGCCAACTTCAACGATGAGTGGGAAACTTTGAATGAGTTTACCTACAACGCTACGCATACTGATTCGTTGGGACTGGCCAGCAATTTTGCTAACTTCCTCTATATTGGTAAGCGTGTAAAGGATAAGCACGTGCCCTACGTGCTGTGGGACTTTATGAAGATTGCAGACAACGACCTTCATACTTACCAACTTCAGACAAACAAGGTCGCGATCGGATATAAATATGAATTCAGTCCATTCATCAACATAAAGGCTCAGATAGAAAGATTTACGGATGAGAATCACCCTACCACGCAAACCCATCGGGATCGTACCTCCTTTCGTGTTCAATTCGCATACGGCTTCTAATGGGTAGAAAACATCATCATCTTGTGGCCATTTGCCTGGTTTTTTTCGCCGGCATTTTCTTCGCCCCATCGGCGTCTGCGCAAAATATGTGGAGCGAACTCATCATCGTAGGCAATAAAATCGGAAGAACGCAATTGTCGACCAAAGAAGTGCGAGACGTATTTCGCGCCAAAACTTCTACCTGGTCCAACAAAATTTCAGTTTCCATTGCCCTGCCCTCGCCCCAATCATCTACTGCAGAGCCAGTTGCTCGCTTGATCTATGGGACCAAACCCCCAGGTGTTCAAAAATTTTGGCTCTCACAAGTTTTTCAAGGACGAGCCAACCCGCCCAGCTTTTTTGATTCTGACCAAGAGTTGATACAATTCATACAAAAAACACCTGGTGCCATTGGAGTAGTGGCAAGCTCAACTTCCATTCCGCCCAACGTAACGATCATCTCCATACAGAATTGACCATGCGCCGGTTTTATCAACGGATATCTTTCCGAATCTGGTTTCCCTATGCACTGGTGCTACTGGCCCTGATCGGATTTGTATTATTCATTTACCCGCAACGGCAAGCCCAATTATTTCGCGAGAACAAAGAGCGTGAGTTGAGGGAACTTGCCAAAACCGTTGCATTGGGCGTGGAGTTGTCGCTGAATGCAAATGATTTTGATGGATTGAAGCGCACCGTAGATTTCGTATCCAAGTCGAATGATTTTGAATTTGTAGCCATTCTGGAAGCTGATTCACTCACCGAAAAAGAAACGGTATTTGCCAGTTTTCCCGAATTGCCCGAATCGCAGGTGCTTGTAAAAGACGAAAGCGTTTATGTATATCAGGAGTACGATTTCAAGACAGCGAATTTTAATGGCTGTATTCTCATTGCTGCATCCCGTCAAAAGATCGATCAGATGGTGTGGGATCTCAATCGTCCCGTATACATTCTACTGCCCTTGATTTTTATTGCCGGGTTGCTTATTTTCTTTTTCATTGCCCGCCAGATCACCCGCCCCATTTTTGCCCTTACGCAATCTGCTCTCCAATTGGAAAAAGGCCGCTATGAAATTTCTATACCGGCGGTGAAAGGCAATGATGAGATTGCTGAATTGAGCCATGCATTTGATTCGTTGCGGTTGGGTCTGATCGATCTCCGTCAGAAAAATGAGCAATTAACGGCTGGCTTAGAGGAACAGGTTCAGTCACGTACTGCTGAATTGAACAAGACACTGCAACGATTGGAGAACCTGAACCGCATCTCTCTTTTTGGCTATTACGAATATTCGGTTGAGACAGGTATCTGGAGTTGTTCGGAATCCCTTTATGATATTCTCGGCATCAATTCCGGACAGGTTCGCAATTTTGATTTTTGGATGGAGATCATTGCGCCGGAGAGTCGCGAAGCGATGCAGCAATACTATACGGACCTTTTGCAGGCCTCTTCCTCTAATGTGCAGATGCGCGACTGGCGGATCATTCGCCCCAACGACAAACAGCCCAGATGGCTTACGATCACGACAGATCTTCAATTTGATGCGCAAGGCAAGTTGATTGCGATTTCCGGCATCATGCAGGATATTACCGACCGCAAAAACATCGAAGAAGAAATTGAACGGCTCTCGCTGGTTGCCCGCTACACCTCAAATCTGGTTGTGATCACCGATCCGAATCGAAGAATCCTCTGGGTGAATGGCAGTTTTGAGCAACTTACCGGTTATTCGAGAGAAGAGGTCATCGGAAAAAGTCCAGCGATGTTCCAGTTTGAGAAAACCAATCCCGATACAAGAAAATACATTCGGGAATGCCTCGAACAAGAATTGCCCATCAATAACGTGGAGATTCTCAACCGTGGTAAACACGGAAATGAGTATTGGCTCAACCTGAATATCGTGCCTATCCGTGATGAGCAAAATAAATTGAAAGGATACGTAGCGGTTGAATCTGACATTACTGATCGAAAAGAAGTAGATATTGCTCTGCGAGACAGCGAACTTCGTATGCGTCAGACGATGGATGCCGCCTTGGATGCCATCATCATCATGGATCTCGACGGCATCATACGTTTTTGGAATCAGCCCGCTATCCACGTATTCGGATTTACCAAAGAGGAGGCGATTGGAGTGCGCTTGTCCGAATTGATCATCCCCGATCAATATAAACAGGCGCATGAGCGGGGCATGAGTCATTATCGTAAAACCGGTGAGGGCCCTGTTTTGAATAAGACGATCGAGATCATCGGTTTGAGAAAAGATGGTGTCGTTTTCCCGATCGAGATCTCTATTGTACCGATCGATCAAGATGGGGTTCGACTATTTTGTGCCTTTATACGAGATATCACCACTCGAAAAGAACAGGAGCGTATCCGCGACGAAGCACAGCAGGCTCTTGTACGAAATGAGGAGGAGCTGCGCAAAATGAATGAGACCCTGGAGCAAAAAGTACTCGAAAACACCAAGAAGAACCTGGATCTTTCCCGCACTATTGTGGACCAGGAAAAGATGGCCACCATCGGTGAAATATCCGCTGGCATTGCCCATGATCTGAATACTCCACTCAGTTCTATCAAGGCGGGTGCTGAGAGTGTTTCCTTTTCATTGGAGACCCTGATCGGTCAACAGCTTGCTCAATCCGATCCTCAATTGCTGAGCGAGGCCCTTGCGCTTGCTAAACCCCTGGTAAAAGAGATCTATATAGGTGGACTACAGCTTCGGCAGGAATCAAGTCAAATGCGTGATTTCTTATCCACTTTCGCACCTGCCAGTACGATGTCGCCTGAGGAGCGTTCGGAAATTTCAGATAAGTTGGTGCGTTGTCGAATCTCAACTACTGAGACTGAAACCTTGCATCGGATATTCCTTTCTAAAAATCCACTTTCTTTATTTAATTTGATCCAACAACTTCAAACCATTCGGACCCTGTTGGATAGCATTCGTATCTCGGTTGACAGAGCCAGTAAGGTAATAGGTGATGTTCGATCATTCATTAAAAAAGATATTCAATCTTCCCAACAGCGCATTTCGCTGAGAGATAATATTTCGGTTGTACTTAACATTTTCCACTACGAGTTGCGACGGGATGTTACACTTGACTACCAAGTGCATGCCGATCATTTCATCATGGGGTATGAGGTAAAATTGTTCCAGCTCTGGTCTAACCTCATCAAGAATGCTTTGGATGCGATGGATCAAGAGAAAGACAAGCAATTAGTGATCCGTTCAGAAAAAGTAGATGGTGGAATTGCGTTGACTGTTGAGAACACCGGACCCGAGATTCCGCTGGAAATCCAAGGGCAGATCTTCCGTAAATTTTTTACTACCAAGCAACATAAGAATGGTACAGGTCTTGGTCTCAGCATCGTTAAAAATGTAGCTGATGAACACGGGGCTACGGTCACAGTACGTTCAGAAAATCGCCGCACCGCCTTCACCATTGTATTCCCGCCTGTCGAAAGCTGATCGATCAAAAGATCATTTCAATTACCAACATACTCGCGGCTCCAACCAAATAGCCCAAGTATACTTCTGCTTCTGTATGATCGGATATGTATAGACGCGCGGCACCAATCGATCCGGCAATGATGCAGGAAATGGGTAAATAGATACCTGCTGCATAGGGATACTGAAAGGCCCATAAAAAAAGAAAGGTCAGTGTTAATCCGGCTGCAATCGTGTGTAAGCTGATCTTCAGTCGCACGTTGATCATTAACGAAATCCAGGAAACGGTCCAGGAAGCCAATGCAAATCGAACCAACTCCCCTGGGTAATCGGGCAGGTTTTTCCATACATACCAGATCCAGAAATACCATATGCCAATCGCGATAAGCGGAATGACTCGCTCGCGCTGGGTGCGCAATCGAATGGAGTCCAGAAAGCCCACCGCTTTTAACAGCCCTACTGTTACCAATGGGAAAAAAGTATAAAGGGTGAATGCTTGACCCAGGATCAACCAACGCTGCTGCGTACGAAATCCTAAAAACTGCGTAGAAGTATCACTGAAAACCAGAAACGCGACCAGCATCACAGGTTGAAATACCGGATGAAAGACCCAAGAGAGAAAATGGGCGGTAGCAGTTGCTATCCGGTTATTGTTTTCGGATTTGCTCATCGTCGGCAAGGTAGTAAATTGGTCAATCCGGAATTCATGGGTATCTTTATCTCCATGCATTCAATCGTGCAAAAGCGTCATCTCTCCTTACGGGCCATAGGGATCGCTTTTCTGTTGGTGCCGCTTCTGCTGATGGCACAGCCCGCTGCCAAGCGGTACGTTTCAACTTTTCGGCCCCTTGCCGATTCTTTATCCACCGTATATGGCATTCCCTCATCCATAATACTGGGGATATCCATGCTTGAATCCGGTTCCGGCACCAGCCGCAACGCAAGGCTGCTCAAAAATTATTTTGGGATCGTTGGAAAAAACAATCTGATGAAAACGCATGGTATCCGCACCCGATACAAACAATACGCAACCGATTCAGGTTCCTTTGTGGATTTTTGCAGACTGATGACCAGAAAGAAATTTTATGGCTCCCTGAAAGGGTCTACCAATCCCCAAGCTTGGATTAATGCCATCGCCGCCACCGGCTATTCTGAAATGCCTATCGTATGGAAGCAGCGCGTGATGAGCACCATTCGTAAGCAACAACTCTGATAATCATCTTCATGAATCAGCCTCGTCGTGTTGTCGGCTTTGTCATATGGGGTACTACTGTATTGCTCATTGCATCTTTGCTTGCTTGGCAGACAGGTTTTAGTTGGACTCCATTCGATCGGATCAACCTGATCAGCGATGTTATCACCGATTCTTCAGCGTCGGGGTATGTTAAAACCAATAAGCCGACCGACACTGTTATCACGCTTGCTGATCCGACGCGTCGCTCCTTTGAGCAGTATGCCTCACCTGCGCGCATTATCAATTTTTCGGCCGACAGCAATCAATACGCATTGCCTCAATTTTTGTCTAAACTCTATCGGCTTAAAACCACGCGTAAAGGAAAGATCCGCATTGCTTATTTCGGTGACAGTATGATCGAAGGAGATCTTATGACCCAAACCCTTCGACAGCGGTTGCAAGCAACCTTTGGTGGCGTTGGGGTCGGTTATGTACCCATTACCTCCATTGTTTCCGGCTTTCGTCAATCTGTTCGCGCGGAATACAGTAAAGGTTGGATCGACAGAAGTTTCAAGAGCAATACATCGAATGAGTCACTTTACCTCTCCGGTCATGCCTTCCGCAGTCAATCTGACTGGGTACGTTTTACCGATCGCACGGTTGGTGATAGCTCTTCTTTGATTCAAAAATTCCTGCTCTGTGCTTCCGATACACAGGCTTCTGTTATGGTAAACCAGCAAGCCGTAAGATTGGATGCCTCCAACTCATTTAATCGGATCCTGCTTGGATCGGATGCAGCACGAACGCTTTCACTCACCGCTACCGGAGAAACGCCCACGCTATTTGGCGTCTCCTTTGAATCACCCGATGGAATTGTGCTTGATAATTTTTCTTTTCGCGGCATCACCGGGATTGAATTGGCAAAACTGTCTGCGAATTGGCTGAGTAGCATCCATCAATCACAACCATATGACTTGATCGTATTCCAATATGGTGTAAATCTTTTGTTTCGTCCGATGGATAAGGATTTTCGCTGGTATGGTCGCGCCATGCAACCCGTGATCGAACGGTTCAAGCAGGCATTTCCAACTGCCGATGTACTAGTGGTAAGTACGGCCGACCGGGCGTTTCGCTATCAGGGACAATACGCCTCTGCCATCGGTATTGATTCGTTGGTACGGATACAAGCCTCCGCTGCCTTTCAATCGGGCGCTGCTTTTTATAATCAATTTGCCACCATGGGGGGTACCAATAGCATTGTAGAATGGGCCAACCGAAACCCACCCTGGGCCGGCAGAGATTATGTGCATCCAAATGCCCGCGGCGCCGAGTGGCTGGGAGAGGCACTGTATAAAGCCATTTTACGTGAGTATCGGCTCTACGAGCGCGCACTGAAAAAAATATCAACCACTAATTAGCCTTTCACCTTGCCTTCATTCGATATACAAGCCTTTGGGGAGCAATTCCTTTACGATCCGAAAAATCCGCTGTTGTTCAACAACGGGTTCTTTGTTTTCTTTTTCGCGGTATTCATTCTGCTCTATTATTGGTTGCGGAATCGGCTGACCGCCCGGCGTTATATTTTTTGCTTCTTCTCTCTCTATTTTTTTTACAAGGCCAGTGGCTCTTTTGTGGCCCTGGTAATCGTATCGGCCATTGTTGATTATATTCTTTCCAATGCGATTTTTAAACAAACAGATCCAACACGCAAGAAGGGATTGTTGTTGCTGAGCATTGTTTTCAACTTGGGGCTGCTGTTTTACTTCAAGTACACAGATTTCTTCATCGAGCTTTCGAATACTTTGTTTCAATCCGGATTCCAGCCATTGAACCTGTTGCTCCCGGTAGGGATATCCTTTTACACATTCGAAAATCTTAGTTATACGATCGATGTGTACCGCGGACAATTGGAGCCCGCCAGAAAGTTCAGCGACTATTTGTTATTCCTTTCTTTTTTCCCCAAGCTGGTGATGGGTCCCATCGTGCGGGCACATGATTTTGTTCCTCAGATCAATAGGCCCTGGCAGTTGCAGGAATCTGATTTTGCACAGGGTTTTTATTTGATCTTCTCGGGATTATTCAAAAAGTTGATCATTTCAGATTACCTCACACTCAATTTTGTCGATTACGTATTTGATGACCCCTCCCGTTACACCGGATTGGAAAATCTGCTTGCTGTATACGGATATGCCCTGGTGATCTATTGTGATTTCAGTGGATACAGTGACGTAGCCTTGGGAATCGGTCGTTGGCTTGGATTTAGTCTTCCGGTAAATTTTCTCTCCCCTTATCAAAGTGGGAACATCACGGAATTCTGGAGACGGTGGCATATTTCACTTTCTTCCTGGTTACGCGATTATCTCTATATCCCATTGGGAGGTAACCGTGGTCGCTCCCTTGCTACATTCGTATTCCCTGCATTGTTTTTTGGCGGACTCACCTGGTCTGCACATGCAGTTTTTGGTATCTCTTGGTTTTTATCCTTCTTCATAGCATTGGCTTTGCTCTCTTTGTTTTTGATCCCTGCGCTCATTCAGCGCAACCGTCAAACCGCATTTACGGGGATGAACTTATTTACCACCATGTTACTGGGCGGATTTTGGCATGGGGCCAGTTTTAATTTTTTGATCTGGGGTGCCTTGCATGGTATTGGGCTGGCCATTCACAAGCTCTGGGGGATGGGTCCGGGTAAATGGATACAAACTGAAAAAGGTACGCCGGCGATTTACCGTGTATTGATGCTCTTACTGACGTTTCATTTCGTTTGTTTTGGATGGGTATTCTTCAAAGCCGATACCCTCGAGATAGCTACTGCCATGTTGCACCAGATCGGGAATGATTTTTCGTTGCAAGTATGGCCCCAATTTTTTGGCAATTACAAAACTGTGGTGTGGCTCATGGCACTTGCCTTCTTGCTGCATGCCATCCCGGATGACTGGATGAGCAAGCGCATCGATCGATTCAGTCGTTTGCCGCTGGTCTCATACCTACTGATCTTTTTTGGATTTGTATTGCTGTATGGTGCTTTCAAGTCGGCCGAACCGGTAATGCCAATCTATTTGCAATTCTAGAGTTCTTTTCGAAGCCTGGCCACCGGAATGCTCAGTTGTTCACGGTATTTGGCTACAGTTCTTCTGGCAATGTTATATCCTCGCTGGGTGAGTATCTCCGTCAATTGATCATCGCTTTGCGGATTTTTTTTATCCTCGTTCTCGATCAACTCCGATAAGATCTTCTTTACTTCCCGGGTAGAGGCCTCTTCGCCTGTATGCGTTTGTACTGCTTCGCTGAAGAAAAACTTCAGGCGATAAGTTCCAAACTCTGTTTGAACGAATTTGCTGTTGGCGACACGGCTGATGGTGGAGATATCCAACCCCGTTCTGGCAGCGATGTCCTTAAGGATCATGGGCCGCAGCTCCGTCTCATCTCCGGTAAGAAAAAACTCTTTTTGATGCTCCAGGATCTGCTGCATCACCAGCGTTAAGGTTTGTTGGCGTTGCTGAATGGCATCAATGAACCATTTGGCTGAGTCGATCTTTTGTTTGATGAAAAGCACCGCCTCTTTTTCAGATTTGTTTTTCTTAGCACTCGCGTCATAGTGCTTCAGCATTTCCCGATATTCTTGACTGACGCGTAATTCCGGGGCGTTTCGGCCATTCAGTGTCAACTCGAGTTGCCCTTGATTATTGATGACAAAAAAATCGGGAATGACATAGTTCTGTTGTTCGCTTCCCTCGGTGAGACCACCAGGTTTTGGATTCAGTTTGGTGATCTGCTGCAGCACCAACCGTAATTCGTCGTCGGTTATATTCAACTCACGCTGCAGTTTGTCGTAATTCTTACGGGTAAACTCTTCAAAGTAATCTCGGATGATTTGTTTGGGAAGGGATTGATCTTTCCCTTCCCGCTCTAATCTTTTTAATTGCAAGAGCAAACATTCCTGCAAGTCTCGGGCTGCAATGCCGGGTGGATCCAGTTCCTGTACCCGTGTCAGTACAGTTGTTACCAAGTCTGCATCCACATATAAATTTTGTCGGAACGCGAGGTCGTCCACAATTGCCTGAATATCGCGGCGCAGATAACCATCTTCATCCAGGCTACCAATGAGTTGTTCGGCCACCTGTTGCTCGGTTTCATTCAATTCCAACCAGTGCATTTGATCCAGTAAGGATTCATAAAAACTGATGGGTGATACATCCTGATATGTTCTCTCTTCTGCCTCACCTGCTCCGATGCCAGTTTGCAATCGATAGTCGGGCACCTCATCCTCCCCATCCTGCAGGTAATCGCTTACATCAATGTCGTTATATATATCTGAAACGGGATCGCTGTCGGATTCGTCCCCTGTTTCGGCATACTCATCTGTAGTAGTGGTGGTTTCTGCCGAGTCGGACAATTCCCATTCCAATGCGGGATTCTCTTCAAGTTCTTCTTTGATGCGCGTTTCAAGATTGGCCGTAGGGATCTGTAGCAGTTTCATCAGCTGAATCTGCTGCGGCGAAAGTTTTTGCTGCAGTTTGAGTTGCAGTCGTTGTCCGAGGGCCATAGCCCTACAAAATTACGTTAACCTTTTCTCTTAGCTGATCGCCTTCCGAATCACCTCGCTCATGCGAGTGCCCTTTTCGCGGATCTGATCTTCGGTCCACATCAGACTGATGGAAGTGGAAACGCAGCGGCTCATGATGGCATCACTGGCAGAGAAATCCTTGTTGGCTTCACTTTCAATGCGGGCGCGCAGTTCGGGTGACAAACTATTCAAAGTCAGTGCATTTTTCAGGTGGTCCCACTTGCGTATATAATGCCAGTTGTTATTATACCAGTAGAAATTTCCGGGCAGCAGTCCCGCTTCGCGGAGGGCATCAACCGCTTGTTGTGTTTGCTGGGCGGAGGGCAGAAACCAACTGATGAAACTACAGCTGTCACCGGCCGGGTCGGGAACACGTCTAAAAGAGATGCCCGGAATGGTTGCCAACAAGTCTTTTAGTAAGCCGTGATTTTTCTTCTGTGTTTCCAGGAACTCAGAGAGTCGGCGGATCTGTGCGAGTCCAACCGCAGCATGCAGTTCAGAGATCCGAAAATTATATCCGATAAAAGGATGCAGATCTGCGCCTCGGTCAACTCCCAGGTGATCGTGTCCGTGATCGGTATAGCCATCGCTTTTTACGTAAACCTCGCGGTTGTTTGTCATGACCACACCCCCTTCCCCACAGGTCATGGTTTTAACAAAATCAAATGAGAAGGTTCCGGCGTCTCCGATGGTTCCAAGTTTTTTTCCTTTGTAGGTACCACCGATGCTTTGGCAGGCATCTTCCAGCAGGTACAGATTGTGTTCACGGCAAATAGCCAGCAAAGCATCCATATCTGCCATGCTCCCACACATGTGTACCGGCATGATGGCGCGGGTGCGGGGTGTGATGTTTTTGCGAACGGAAACCGGATCCAGCGTCAGTGTATCATCGATATCTGCCAACACTGGTATTGCGCCCACGCTGATCACTGCTTCGAAAGAGGCAACGAAGGTGAAACTGGGCATGATCACTTCATCTCCATAGCCGATACCCATTGCACTGAGTGCAGTGGTCAGTGCTGCCGTCCCGCTCGAAGTGAGTTGTGAATGAGCACAACCAAAAGTTTCACATACAGCTGCTTCCAATTCTTTTGCTTTCCAATGTCCTTTACGGGCGCCATCGAATCCATAGCGCATTAAGATGCCGGTATCTATGACATCCATCAGTTCTTTTCTTTCGAGATCACTCCAGCGTTCGTAACCAGGCATATAAATAGTTTAAATAGTTTGAAGAGTTTGAGAAGTTTGAGGAGTTTGGGGAGTTGGTTATTGGATGGTCCAGGATTGGGCCGTTGATCGAGTGAGTTTTTTCTCGAGTGGTTGGCTCTCGTTGTTGGTTTGATTCACGGCCGTGATCCAGTAACGAACGGAACGATCCGCCTCATTAAGATTGTCGTTCCATTTGATGTTGGGTTGAACCGGTAATATCGCCGCGATCTTTTTGGTGTTGTTCCCCTCAGGCTGTTTATACACTACGTAATATTTCACATTGGCATTTTTTTTCGAATCATGCGCAATGTTGATTGTGGCTTGTTTGTTGCCATTGGTGCTGACAGTCGCTTGTGGGGTAAGCGGTTTTCCTTTGCTCAACCAGGTCGTTGCGGGGATCAGCGCCGGCTCTTTGTAATAGTTGTTTCGAAGGGAGTCGTTCCATCCGTTGAAGTTTTTTTCAAAGGATTTGCTGCTGAAATAGATACTGCCTTGTACGTTCGGGTTCTCCCGCAGGAGTTTGATCTGATTCGGCAATTCGTTCGGATTTTTCCATTTGGGTGAGCTTGTTTCTCCGGCACGATAAATACCGTGGCCGATATAAACATGTTTTCCGTAACTGTGCTTTCCCCACCACTCCAGCAATTTTTCATACGCGATCTTATCATGTCCGATCTCCAGGTATAATTGCGGCGTCACATAATCAATCCATCCTTTTTTCAGCCACAGCAAAATGTCGGCATAGAGATCGTCGTAGTTGGTGACACCTGCTCGACTATCGCTTCCTTCCGGATCATTTGATTTGTTACGCCAAACACTAAAGGGAGAAATTCCGAAACGGCATTCGGGGCGCTCGGCTCGAATGACGCGGTGTAGGGCAACGATGATGGAATCGCAGTTGCTCCGACGCCAATCATCTTTTGAAAGATTAGTCTTTGATTTTCTATAACTCGCTTCATCTGGAAATTCTTTCCCCGGAATCCGGTATGGATAGAAGTAATCATCCATGTGAATGGCATCGACCGGATATCGCTTTACGATGTCCTGCACCACGCTGGTCACGAATGCCTGCGCCTGTTTGTTTCCCGGATCAAAATATTTTTTATCGCCGTAGGTCAGAAACCACTCCGAGTGTTTACGGGTGACATGATCCGGCGCGATGGAGGAAGAGCTGATATTGAATACTGCCCGATACGGGTTGAGCCAGGCATGAAATTCCATGCCACGCTTGTGTGTTTCCTCGATCATGAATTGAAGCGGATCGTAATAGGGATTGGGGGCTTCTCCTTGTTTGCCGGTCAGGAATTCACTCCAAGGCTCCAGCGAAGAAGGATAAAATGCATCGGCAGCCGGACGAATCTGCACCACCAGTGCATTCATGCCGTTCTGCTTGTGCATGTCGGCCAACCGAATGAAATCTGCTTTTTGTTTTTCGGGATTGTTGCTTCGCGACTGTGGCCAATCAATGTTGCTGACGGTAGCAATCCAAACGCCTCGGAATTCAGCGGTTGGTTGAGACCAAGCTGCGGAGAAGAAAAACAATAATAAAAAGGGAAAAACTGTGTATCGAAATTTCATGACCCAAAATTAGGTCATTCTCCTCCTTGACGGATCTTATCCAGCAGCCGATTCAATTGCTCTGCCTCTTTTTCGCTCAATCCGCTTACAATGTTATCCAGATCGCTCTCTCGGAGATCGATCCGCTCTAATAGTTTTCTTCCTTTATCGGTGATGATGATATCCACCAGTCTTCGATCGGATTGGCAGGTCACTTTTTTTACCAATCCCTTCACTAATAACCGGTCCACGATCCGGCTCGTATCACTCATTTTCTCCAGCATGCGCTCCCGAATCGCTTGTGTGGAGAGCGGTTTGGGATGGCTTCCCCGTAAGATGCGCAGGATATTGAATTGCTGAGGAGTGATGTCTTCCGGATCAAAAATCGCGCGGGTTCGATCTTTTAACCAGCCCACCGTATAAAGCAGGTTCACGACCGCTTTCTGGTGTTGATTGCGGAATTTCTTTTGTTGTATATCCTGCTCTAATGCCATATGCGTTCGGTGTTCAGGGTTATATGTTGGTTTAGTGAGTAGAGTTTAGTGTTTAGGTTGCGCTAAACACTAAACCCTAAACTGTTTAGTTGTTATAGTAGAACTTTTCTTCTACGATCTTGCCGTCTTTCCAACGCTGAACCGCCAATTGGGTATAGGTGCGTGTTCCAAAGTCCTTGTGGGTGTAATCAAACCACCACTCCGATACGGATACGCCCTCACTTACGATGGTGTTCAGCAGTTTTGCACCACGAAACTCGGTTAGACCGGTAACAAATAACTCTTCGAATTTGCGGTTCTCCGCTTTGCCCACACGTGCGGGGTAGTCATTGTCCTGCATCACCACGTTCTCATCGTAAAATTTGTCGAATGCCTCCAGGATCTTTCCTTCGAGGATCATCTGGTTCAATTCATTGACCAGGGATTTTAAGTCTGCCATAGAGATAAAGATTTTGATGAAGTGCAAAATTAATGTTGCAACATTGAATTCACCAAATCTTTCTTTATCCCCAGACTTTAGTCCCCTCCGAACAATTGGCGCAGATATCGATGTTTTTGCGCCCTGCCCATAGTTTTGTACGGAAGGATTGGTATTCGGGTGACCGCCAGATCTGTTTGAAGGAATTTTTTTTCAGATCCCCCAACCGGTGTACTGCGTCTTTGTCGAAGCAACAGGGGGCGACCAGGCCATCCCAGGTTATGACGGGGTCTTGCCAAAGCCGCCAGCAATGATTGGCCATTTTGCCTTTGAACCGCATCCCGTTTTTGGTTTTTTCATATCGGCTATACTTTCCGATGGTGGGTATGAGTCCATTGGGGTCGTTTTCGAAATCGTAGACTTGCGCCGTCTTCAACCAAACGGCATCCACGCCAATGTTTTTTCCCAGGGCCTGCACGGCATCAATTTGGTGTTCATTGGGTTTGACTACCAGGAATTGGAAGATGATGAACGGGGTGTTGCTTTTTAATTCTTTTTTCCAGCGAACAATATTCTTTGCCCCTTCTATCACCTTTTCCAATTTGCCGCCAACGCGGTATTGCTGATAAACCTCTTGCGTAGTACCATCGATTGATATGATCAGTCGGTCCAATCCGCTCTCCACGGTTCGTTTGGCATTCTCATCAGTGAGATAATGTGCATTGGTAGAAGTAGCCGTATAGATTTTTTTATCGGAGGCATACTTCACCATCTTCAAGAAATCGGGGTTGAGAAAGGGTTCTCCTTGGAAATAGAAGACCAGATAGGTCAAGTCTTTGTATAGCTGATCGATGGTATTGCGAAAAAAATCGGTTTGCAGCATGCCGGTGGGACGAGTAAACGCTCGAAGTCCGCTCGGACATTCGGGACAACGCAGATTACAGGAAGTAGTCGGCTCGATTGATAAAGAGAAAGGATTACCCCAATGAATAGGTCGTCGCAGTATTTTGCTGAGTTGGTAGCTGCTCCAAAGAAGGAGGGCATTTCCAACCCGTCGAATCGTCAATTTGGAAAAAAAATTCCGCGCATCCGCCCAGTTAAAGCCACTCATGCGATAAAGATAATTCGGAAGCGGTTATCTTTTTCTGTCAGTGAAACATCGAATATTGTATAGGGCGTGCAAGCGAAGAATTATATAAATCAAAAGCCCGATATAGAAATACCGGGCTTTTTGTTTCATCCATCCTTGATGTGTCCAATCAGGCGTTTAATGTCTTGTTGAGTGGTTGGTCCGGGTGAGGACCAAGGATGGCCCCATTTTCAACTAGACATCCATAGGGGTTTAATTCGTTTATTTAGCTTTTATCTGATTTCGTTTCGATGACACCACAAACCTAGTTCGTATGGTCTATTTGGTTTTCCAAATGCCTTCTCTTTTTTATCAAATCACGTGTATTTCCTATTGCAGAAAATCCCTCATTGCGTAGAATTACGCACCTGTGCGTCGCGCATACAGGGAAATATGTATGAAACCTTCAGTAGATTATATCCCTCGTTGACGCGAAAGAAATTCGCTGGAGTATATGCGCAGCAGCAGATTGAACATGGAAATAAGCAATGGACCAAAGATCAATCCAATAAAACCAAATAAATTCAATCCAATGATCACTCCGAATACGGTAGTGAGCGGGTGCACGTCGCCGATCTTTCTCAGCAAAGAAAATCGCAACAGATTATCAACCGTACCGATGACCCCGAATCCGTAAATGGCCATGGCAATGCCTTGCCCCAATGATCCGGCGGCCAGAAAGATGACGGTAAGTGGAATATAAGCCAGGGCCGCACCGATCACCGGAAGCATGCCGGCGATACAGGTTACCCCAAACCAAAAGAAAGGTTCATCTACTCCAATCAGCCAGTAGCCGATCAGTCCCACCACTCCTTGTGCCACGGCTACGACCGGAATGCCCACGGCATTGGAGAAAACCATGGTGTGGATCTCTTTTTCCAATCGATTCACGTTGTGGTCTTGCAGCGGAATATAATCGTAGAGTACTTTTTCCATCACTCTTCCGCTCACGAACATGAAATAGAGAATGAAATACATGAAAAAGATGGCGGTTAGTCCGTTGAACGTCGCCCCCAAGATGCTGGGAACGGCGGTGCTGACGGCGTTTCCGATGCGTGCGATGTTTTCATCGCTCAACAATTCAATGTTGTATCGGCTTTCGAAGGCGGCTATGGTTTTTTTGATGGCAACGATCCACTCATTGGCATGTGATACGGCATACGTGACTTTATCATAGAGCATATCGACCAGTATCCAAACGGGCAACAGAATAAGGATCAGGGAGACGAACATCAGCAACAGGGCCGCAGCACCTGCTCGCCATTTTCTTTTTTCCGTCAAGTAGAACATGCTTTTACGAAGCAGGATGTACAGCGTTGCTGCCCCCAATGCAGCCGGAAGAAAGGAATACAATTCAATGAAGAGCAGGATACCCAATCCCGCTATCAGCAATAAAAAAACGATTTGTCGGAGGCGATTCTGGTCGATCGTGTTATGCATGCGCGAAAATTCATTTCAAATTAGGGAATTCGCTCCATTGTTGATGGACTGACCAACGGCATTCATTTATAATACTTTCATCAACGGATAAGTTTATCCGCAAACCGATATTGCCATACAATTCAAACAAATGAAAACATCATCAAAAATCGCCGTTGCTCTGGGAGTTGGTTTGGTCGTAGGCAGTGTGTTGGGCGTGCTCTATGCACCCGCTAAAGGGGCTGAAACAAGATCCAATCTTCAGCGGCAACGACGCAAGTGGCGCGAGCGGATCGATCGAGGCGTTCGTACCGGTCAGGATATTTTGTCGAAAGTATCGGAGCGTGTAGACGAGGCGGTGGGCGATTAAAAATCGTATCTTCCGTACATGTTGGATGAAATTCGAAAGATCGAATCGTTGATCGATGAAGGGAAGCGCTATGTGCAGACCCGCATCGATGAAATGAAATTGGCGGCTGCCGATAAATCGGCGCGCATTTTGTCATTGACCGTTTCGGTATTTTTGACTGCCGCTGTTTTTTTCCTGTTTTTCGTGCTGATCGCCGTAGCGCTGGCGTTTTTTGTTGGCGATTGGTTGGGCAGCCGCGGATTGGGATTTCTGATTGTATCCGGATTGACGCTGCTGGCAGCCATTTGGATCTGGTCGCTTCGCGAGCGTTGGATCCGACGTCCCATTCGCAATGCTTTGTTGCGCGTATTATTTGAAGAAGAAAAAAAAGATGGCCACTCCTAAGCCCTGGCAAGATTTTGAGGCCTATCGGCTTCAGTTGAAACTTCGTCGACTCGAACAAGAAAAACGCCTGTCGGAGGATTGGAATTCGCTTCGTCATTCTTGGCAAGAAAACGGCGAGTGGATCCGCAAACAGGTAACGGCCTTGTCCAGCGGTAAAACAGAGAACCTGATTTGGGGACCAGTAGGGCGAATACTTGTCGATTTGATCCGGCAAAAGCTTTTCCGTTAACCGACTGACATATCAGTTTTGAGAACCCGGCCTTTGGTCGGGTTTTTTCTTTTAATCCTAAGCGAGCCCGCATTCAAACCCTTATATTAAGTGGTAACACTTATATAACAAGCGTATTTGAGCTTAAATGCCTAAGTTTTTATAATCCCTTCGTTGATTGGGGGTTATAGCTGGATTTGGGGTTATATTTTTGAGAGGATCCATTTTTCTGTTTAACAAATCACTCGGCCATTCACCTGAAAATCTATCAAAATGATTGCAGATCTATTAGTGTATCGGGAGGGCCATTGGGTTGAGGTCGATTCCTTGCGATCGCGTCCGGAATCCTATTCCTTGTTGTTGGTGTTTGCCGATCGGCTGCTGATGCAGCAGCAACCGTTGGGTACAGCACTCAAAGAAAAATTCCCCGCCGCCACGCTTGTCATTGGATCGACGGCTGGCGAAATCATCCAAAACCGCAAGCAATTGGGATCTGCGGTAGCCGTGGCTTTGCAATTCGATCATACCAATATTCATACGATTTGTGGCAACATATCGGATTGCGAGGACTCCTATGCGTTGGGAAAAAAATTGGCTGGCGAGCTTCCCCACCAAGGACTCCGATATGTATACCTGTTGTCAGATGGCAATCGAGTGAACGGATCACAATTGATCAAAGGAATAAATGAAGTATTGCCACCGGATGTATTGGTAACGGGCGGGATGGCTGGCGACGGCGATCGGTTCGAGGCTACGCTCACCGGATTGAATGATGATGTGCGCGAGGGTAATGTAATCTTGGTGGGGATGTATTGTGATCGGATCCAGGTCGGCTATGGCAATCGTGGCGGGTGGTTGTATTTGGGGCCGGACCGCACGATCACTTCCTCTGCTGCTAATATTCTCTATGCCATCGATGGGCAACCGGCATTGGATCTATACAAAAGATATCTAGGATCTTTTGCAGATGAGTTGCCGGGCTCAGCGTTGCTTTTTCCCTTGGCATTGCTGAGCGATAAGGCTGAGGACGCCCCCTTGGTAAGAACTATCTTGTCGATCGACGAGAAAAATAAGTCCATGATTTTTGCAGGCGATGTGCCGCAAGGATCCAGGGTGCGGCTCATGCGCGCGGGATTATCCGAGTTGGTAGATGCCGCCAAACAAGTTGGTCAACAGGCATTGAGGACTCCCCACCAAGCACCAGCTTTTGGATTGGTAATGAATTGTGTGGGAAGGCGATTGGTTTTGGGGCACCGAGCGGAAGAAGAATTAGAATCCATCGGAGAGGGATTGAATATGGATATACCTATGATAGGCTTTTACTCCTACGGTGAGTTTTCTCCCATACACAAGCCAGACATCTCTTGCGACCTGCATAACCAAACTGTCGTATTGACTATTTTCGAAGAGATTTGATTATGCAACATCCCCGTTTCAAACGCTTGTTGGACAAGTGGCAGAAGGAAGGCCGTCTTTTGCCGGAGGGGATGTCGGATTTGTTCGAAGAGATCAACCGTAATTTTCTCGATTTCGATCGGGAGAAAAAGATCATGGAGCAATCCATTGCTGCCTCCCAAGAAGATTTTGCGCAAGCCAATCAGCGACTGATTCAATTGAATCAGGACCTGGAGCAGCAGGTGACCTTGCGTACCAAGGAAAAGAATATGCTTGCTGATTTTCCCTTGGAGAATCCCAATCCTGTTTTCCGGATCAAACCAGATGGGGAAGTAGTCTATCAGAATCCGCCCGCGTTGGCCATCCGAATGATCGAATATCAAAACAACGTGTATTTGATCGCTGATTTTCTGAAAGCTTTTTCGGGGCTCATTAAATCTTTCGCTGGCAACATGGAAGTAAAATCGGAAGGCCGGGTTTTTTCAATCACATACAAAAGACTAACTGGCGACGACATCAACCTTTACTGCCTGGATGTAACCGATCAAAAACATTTACAGGAAAAGGCCTATGATAATTTTTATCGGTTGAATAATTTTTTGGAGTCGACCGATGCGGTTTACTATATCATCTATAAAAACCACCCTGAAAAAAGTTTCTTCACCTCTCGCTGGCCGTTGTTTTTTGGGTTTAATCCCACCAAATCTTCTAACCCGCTGGAGGAGCGTCTCAAGCATATCATTCCCGCCTCATTGGAGTCCTATCAATCGGCCATGCGGCAATTGGATTTCAGCGGACAAACCACAATCAAATACCAAGTTGAAAATGCTGTTACGCATAAACAACTATGGCTGGAGGAAGAGGTTAAGAAAAAATACGATCCCTTTTTGAATGACGAGGTACTCACCGGTCGCATCATGGATGTAAGTGGGGCCGAGTTTTACCGAGAGTACATACTCGAAAGTGAAAAGCGATTTAAGCGGGTAACGGATGCCTTGCCGGTGATGGTTTGGGTATCTGATCAAAACGATTTGGTTACGTATACGAATGATAAAACCAAGGAATTCTTTGGTTTTTCCATGGAGGAAATGAATGGCCAGAAAGATTTCATTCCGCTGGTACATCCTGATTATCGAAAGATCGCGATCGATGAGTGGGGACAAAAAATAAAGCGCCGCGAACCGATCGATGGTGTTTTTATGGTCAAAGGGAAAGACGGCGAATATCATTATATCCACGAGATCGCTGTCCCCCGTTTTCTGGAAAGTGGTCAGTTTGTCGGATACATTGGTGCGTATTTTGATCTTACCAAGGAGTATCAGTATCAAAAAGAACTCGAGGCTGATAAACAACAGTTTGAGCTCATCGCCCAAAACTCCAGCGATGTTACCGTAATTACCGATTGGAAAGGCAAGATCTCTTACATCTCCCCGGGCGTGAATCGTCTCTTGGATTATTTGCCGGAGGAAATGGTATCCGCCAATCTATTCGATTTTTTCTGTGATGAGTGCTGGAAGAAAATCAAGCCCCTGTTTACTAAGAAAGGGTTGAAGTCGGGTGAACTCAACGACCTCACTTTTCGGTTGATTCGGAAAAACGGGGAGCTGCTTTGGGTAAATGCTGCCGTGCGCACCATTGATGCTTCATTGGAGAAAAGTCAACAACTACTTTTTTATATCCGCGATATCCATCAGCAGCAGCTTGCTTACAAGGCGCTGCAGGCCAGTGAGGAAAAATATCGTACGCTGTTCGAGAACATGGATCTGGGTGTATTGGAGGTGGATGCCGGCGAACGCATTTTGTATGCTAACCCGGCTATGGAGCGTATTACCGGCTACTCGTCAAAAGAGTTGGAAGGCCAGGTGGCTTCAGAAATTTTCATTGGTACTGAAAAGGATAAGCAAACGCTGACTGAACAGCAGCGCATCCGAAAGCAAGGTAAGGAGTCGGTTTATGAAATAAATCTTCGTCGTAAATCGGGCGAAACCGCCATAGTGGTGATCAGTGGTGCGCCCGTGTTGGACTTGAACGGCAAAGTGCGCGGTTCTGTTGGAATTCATTGGGATGTTACCGGTATTCGGGCCATGGAGCAGCAACTCTTGGAGGAGCGCATCAATCAGGAGAAATATATACTGGAGGCCAAGTTGCAAGCGGAGGAAGAGCAGCGCTCACAGATCGGACGCGATTTGCACGATGGGGTAGGACAAATGCTGGCGTACATGACGCTTTTCCTAAACATGATCAAAGCAAAAGCGGTATACGATCCGACCGATATTGCTCAATTGGAGAAAACCGTTAAGCAAACTTTGGAGCAAGTACGCACGTTGTCACGCACCTTGGCGCCGCCTGCGATTCGCGACCTGGGCTTGCGCGATTCGGTAGTGGAGTTGGTAAACAGTTATGGTATTCTTACCAAGCCGGTATTTAAATTAAAAGTTTATCCCCAGCGGGAGGATGCCCGGATCAGTCTGGATAAGAAGATCGTCGTATTCCGGGTACTGCAAGAGCTACTGAACAATACATTCAAATACGCCGATGCAAATATTATATCCATTCAATTGTACTTCAAGGAGGGTGACTTCCATATGGATTACACCGATGATGGAAAAGGATTTGACATCAGCAAGATCCAAAAAGGCGTAGGACTAGACAGTATGCGATCCCGAATCGGCTTTTACAAGGGCCGGATCGAGATTAAGTCTGCGCTCGGAAAAGGAACCCAAACCTATATTCAACTGCCAATCGATTGACCATGTCAACCAAGATTAAAATTGTAATTGCCGATGACCACGTCCTGATTGCAGAGACTTGGGCTACGCTCATCAACCTCGATCCGGCTTACCAAGTGATCAAGGTGTATGATAATACCCAATCGCTGCTCGATGAGATTGCGGAACTGCAGCCGGAGGTCGTCATCCTCGATATCAATATATCCCCGATATCAGGTCTGGATGCGGTCAAACACATTCGGGAGAAATCGCCATCGTCCCGAACCATTGGCGTTTCCATGCATAACCAGCCCTCTTTTGCCAAGCGCATGATCTCAAATGGTGCCATGGGTTATGTAACGAAGAACTCCACCAAGGACGAGATGTACAAGGCCATTGATGAGGTGATGCAGGGAAGAACGTATATCTGTGCCGAGATCAAGAATCGCATCACTCAAAATATTTTGATGGAGGACGATGAATCGGCACGTCTCAATTCACTCACCGATCGCGAGATCGACATCATCAAGTTGTTGAAAGAGGGATGTACGACCGAGGAAATAGCAGAGAAACTTTTCCTCTCTCCCCGAACGGTGGATACACATCGGGCAAAAATTTTGAAGAAACTCCAACTGAAAAACTCTCTTTCCCTGATCAAGCTCATCAATGAGCGCTTCCCCGACTTGTAGGTTTGCTGCATGCATCCTCCTGTACGCATCTTGATCTGTGCCAACGATCCGGAGGCACAACTCTCTCTTCAATCTTTTGCCGAGAACCATCCCGATGTGGCTGGGATTCGAATGGTTGATACCTGGGCCGAGGTGCTGGGAGCAGCCCCGCGATATGAATTGATTTTTTTGGAGGCAGGTATCCTTCCGAATGCCGAAGATGTGAATCGCATTCACAATGGAACATCGGTAGTGCTGCTTGCATCCGATCCAAATGATTGCCGTCGCTTTCGAGGAACGCACATTCGAAGTTGCTTGGTGCTTCCTGTTTCGTGGGAATCTTTTCAATGGACGATCCGATCCATACAGCCGATGTACGCAACAGTCAACGCATAAAAAATAAAAAAAGGCACCCGGAGGTGCCTTTAGCCAGCGGACCGGACACCGTCCGGGTCGC
>CAYYXC010000002.1:22620-28765 GCA_964475505.1 uncultured Chitinophaga sp. | reverse complement strand
GGAGGTGCCTTCATTAAGTTGAGCAAAGCAATTCTTAGCTCAGGTTCTTGGCCAAATGCTTAGCCATGTCGAACATAGACACCTGGCTCTTTCCACCGAATACGGCTTTGAGTTTGGCATCTGCATTGATCATGCGCTTGTTGGTTTTGTCCTGCAGCTTGTTGGCTTTGATGTAACCCCAAATTTTCTTCACCACTTCGGTGCGGGGCATTGCCTTGCTTCCTACAACAGCGGCCAGATTGGCGCTAGGAGTCAGGGGCTTCATGAAGGCAGCAGAGGGTTTGCGAGCTGACTTTTTCTTCGCAACTTTCTTAGCTGCTTTTTTCACCGCTTTTTTTGCGGGTTTCTTTGCTGCTTTTTTCGCAGCTTTCTTGGCGGGTTTTTTAGCCACTTTCTTAGCAGGCTTTTTTGCTGCTTTCTTGGCGGCTTTCTTTTTGGTTGCCATGGTTAAAGGTTTTAGAATTTAAATGGGTTTGTGTTGCAAACCGATAACAAATATAGAGGAAATCTATTCCCTTCCAAGAGGGAAAAAAATTTTTCTCCGAGGGAAATTATCCTCATTTCCCAAAAATCCCCTCGGAAACCCGAAGGATTTTGTTGTTTTGCAATCCATTTTTTGTCAATGACCACCGACCTCTCCTGGCTATCCAGAACCCAATTGCTCATTGGGGAAACCGCATTGAAACGGCTCGCAGCGGCACATATTTGTGTGGTTGGTTTGGGTGGAGTAGGATCCTATGCTGCCGAGTTCATTGCACGATCCGGGGTGGGTAAGATGACGATCATCGATGGTGATGTGGTTGATCCCACCAACCGAAACCGACAATTACCTGCATTGGCAACCAATCACGGCGAATCCAAGGCCTTGATCATGGCGGAGCGATTGCGTGCCATCAATCCGGAACTGGAATTGAACGTGATTAATTCTTTTGTGCGTCCGGAGAATGTGCTGGACTCTCTTACGGAAACACCCACCTATCTTATTGATGCCATTGATAGCATCACCCCGAAGATCACGTTTATCCGAACGGCGCTTGAACGAAACATTCCCCTCGTGAGCAGCATGGGTGCCGGGGCTAAACTAGACCCAACGCGTTTGCAGGTGGTTGATATTTCTGAAACATACAATTGCCCCTTCGCCCAGCAAATCCGCAAACAACTCAAATCGCGATTCGGTATCCGAAAAGGATTGCAAGTCGTTTTCTCTCCGGAAGAGCCCATCAAAAAAAGCTTGATGCTGACCGATGGAAAAAACTTCAAGAAATCCGCGTACGGAACCATTTCTTATCTACCTGCCGTATTTGGTGCCGTTTGTGCCTCTGTGGCGATACGAGGGTTAGTAGAGGGTAGAGAGCAACCCTTACCCCGCTACTCTCTACATATTTCATGATTCTTCTCCTTTTCCAAATTGCGTCGTTTCGCCATTTTCGTTTGGATGGAAACGATCCTTTTTCAAGATCGAGATGATGCAACGAGTCAACTGATCAAAAAAATACCATCCCACCTCGATCCCCAAACAACCATCGTATTGGGCATCCCTCGGGGCGGCGTTCCCATGGCTGCACTGATCGCAAGCACATTTCATTTGCCTATGGATATGTTGTTGGTCAGGAAACTCACCACTCCCTCGAACCCGGAGTATGCGATTGGGGCGGTGGGATTGGATTCATCCTGGGTAGATGAAAAACATCACCTCACTGCTCAAGAACTACAATCTCGCATCGATGATGAACGCGCATTGCTGCGGGAACGCAATAAAAAATATCGACATAATGCGCCTGCTCCCGATTTGAAGGGTAAAACCGTTTTGTTGGTGGACGATGGCATCGCCACGGGTAGAACGCTCCTGCATGCCATTGAATTGGTCCGGTTACAAAACCCCCAAGCCATTTGGATCATCGCTCCCGTTTCCTCGCCGGAGGCGGCAACCCTCCTGACTCCCAAAGTAGAGAAGCTCATTTGCCTGCATCAGCCCAAGCCTTTCATAGGGGTAGGGAGGTTCTACCAATCCTTTCCATCGGTAACAGATGAGGCGATAATGGGCATTTTTCACCCTCAAATACCGGAGAAATAAGTAATTAAAGTATTGAAATACAGCTAAATAAATCGTTTTACCTCTCCCATCCCCCCTATCCCGGGGTATACCCGCCAGCCGAAGTAGAATTTGTTTGATCCATTCCGGGTTAAAATTTTATTAAAAAAGGCGCAAAAAAAATTACATTTAATTCTCAGACAATCAATCCAAAGCGAGCTGTTTTTCGAGCAAAGTCTTCCGGACCTTTTTCCCCAGACTCATATTGAAATGCGGTGTTCGCCTTTGGATGGGTGACTGTAATTGTATTTGTAAAATGTAATTACTCGTGTGCATCACCACATACATGCGAGTGAAACATATTTCTATCGCAAACCAAAACCGACATTATGAAAAGGTTTATTCCGTTCGTTGCCAGCATCCTTGCACTGATGATCTCTTTGAGTGTACCCAAACAGTCGCTGGCACAATTGGACATCAACATTGGAACCGGCACCGTAGGTAATGGAACCTTTGAATATCCTTGTCCCTTGCAAGACTTTTACGAGGGATCCCGTATGCAGTATCTATATCGCGCCTCCGAGTTAGCGGCTGCCGGTATGGGTCCGGGTCTGATCACGGCCATAAAATTCAACGTCATCTCTGTTGGAGGGGCTGGCATCGTTGAACAATATCAAATCCGCATCGGCCATACTACTTCTACTTCGCTGGCAACCACCAGTTGGGATGCATTCAGTGGGGCCACTGTTGTAACCGCCCCCGTGAATTATCAGCCCGTGGCTGGTATGAACACATTCACGCTTCCCACGCCCTTTAACTGGAATGGAACGGATAATATCTTGATCGAGGTTTGTAATGGAGATGCGAATACCACTAGTGGAACTCTTTTCACCGAAAACCCACTTGTTCCTTGGACCACCGGTCTGTCTTTCAACGGCTCTCACACCTACCGCGCCGATAACCTTGATAATCTTTGCGGCACAGCTACGACTACTAACTCAGGCACTCAAACTACCCGGCCCAACATCACTTTTGCCTGGACCCCGGCAACCGCTTGTTCCGGTGCACCTACGGCGGGTACGGCAGCTGCCAACCCCATTTTTGCTTGCGCCGGTCAGAACATCGATCTTACTCTGAGCGGACAAACCATTGCCAGTGGCATTACGTATCAGTGGCAGTCCTCTCCCGATAATACCAACTGGACCAACATCACCGGTGCTACCACCTCCTTCTTGAGCACCACACAAACAGTTACCACCTACTATCGTTGTGTGGTAAGTTGCTCCAACAGCAGTCAATCCGCTAACAGCGCTGCTGTATTGGTAACTACACCCGGGCTGGTATCCGGAACCTTCACCATCAATAGTGCACTGCCTACCGGTGGTACAAACTTTGCCAGTTTCAATGATGCGTATAGTTACATTAAGTGCGGTATCAATGGCCCGGTTGTATTCAATGTGAACGCGGCGTCTGGTCCTTATACCGAGCAACTCATCATTACGCCGGTCTTTGGTGCTTCAGCCACCAACACCGTAACCTTTAACGGAAACGGACGTCAAATCCGATTCACCTCCTCGAACGGAAACGAGCGCGCGGTCATCGAATTGAATGGAGCTGATCATTTTGTGTTCGATAGTCTGCAGATCACTGCTACCGGATCGGCAACAACCGATTTTGGGTTTACGGTGCACCTGCTGAACGGCGCCGATTCCAATACTTTCCGAAAATGTACCATCGAGGCCAATGCACTTTCAACCAGTACCAATTTCACACCAGTGGTCATCAGTTCCAGCGCCACCTCGGCCACAACGACGGGTAGTTCCAATTGTGACGGTAACACTTTCAGTGATAACACCTTGATTGGAGGATATTATTCCGCTACAAACGTGGGTAGCAGTACTGTTGCCAACCAAAACAACAGATTCATTCGAAACAAGGTGCAGGAATTCTACTTTGCCGGTTTCTATGCCAACGGAACATTTAATACACTGATTGAGGGCAATGACATTAGTCGCCCTACTCGCACCAACAGTGCTTCAGCGGTGTATGGCGTTTATTTTACCGGATTAAGTACTAATGCCAAAATCAACGCAAACTATATCCATAGTCTATTTGACGGAGCCACTACCACCACCAACGACGCTTATGGAGTATACTTTACAGGGGTAGATGCGTTGGCTGGTTTGGAGAATCGTGTTACCAATAACGTCATCTATGACATGAAGAGTAATGGATCACTCTATGGTCTTTACAATATTAGCTCCGATAATGTTTTTTATTATCACAACACCATCTCCTTTGATGATGCCAGCAGCACGGCAGTCGCGGCTGAATTGACACGCGGATTTTATCAAACAACGACTGCTGGCGGCATTGAATTCAAAAACAACCTCATTACACTCAACCGGGGAGGGGCTACATCTCGTGCGGGCTTGCATTTTGTCAGTACGGCAACCGCTTTTTCATCTAATAACAACAACATCTCCTTCACGCCTGCTGCTTCTGTTAATTATGGCGTCTGGGGAACTGCTACCCAAGCTACCCTGGCCAACTGGCAAGCTGCCGCCACTCAGGATGCCAATTCGGTTAGCATCGCACCCGCTTACCTAAATGCGGCTATTGGAAACTTTAAGCCAACTGCACCTGCTATGAACGACCTCGGAACACCTGTTGGTGTTGCCGCTGACATCATCGGGGTTTCGCGCAGCACAACTACACCCGATATGGGTGCATGGGAGTTTGATGTGCCTGCCTGTGCTACGCCACCCACACCGGGTGATGCTACCTCCAGCGTAAGCGCTCCGATCTGTCCAAATGAGCCAGTTACACTTGGATTGAACAATAACTCATATGGTACCGGTCAAACGTATCAGTGGCAATCTTCAACTAGTTTGACGGGCCCCTGGACCGATATAGGTTCTTCTCAAACCAATCCAACCTATAACCTGAATCCCACAACGACACTTTATTATCGTTGTGCTGTCACCTGTTCCGGTAACACAACCTTCTCTACGCCGGTGCAAGTGGTGGTGAATTCTTTGTTCCCTGCCGGAACCTATACCATCAACCGTTTGCAACCTACCGGTGGAACAAACTTCAATAGTTTCAATGCAGCCTATGCAGCCTTGCGTTGTGGCATTGCCGGACCCATCATCTTCAATGTGGTTACCGGTTCGGGTCCTTACAACGAGCAGTTGAACATGTCTTATGTACAGGGAACTTCCGCCACCAATACTGTCACCTTCAATGGAAACGGTGAAACCATCACGTTCCTTTCTACTAATACTGCTCAGCGTGCGGTCTTCCGCCTCAGTGGTACCGACTATTTCATTTTTGACAGTTTGAACGTGGTGCCGCAAGGAACTACTACCAGTGAGTTTGGATATGGATTCCACTTGACCAACGGTGCGGACTCAAACGTGATCCGTCGCTGTACCATTACCCTCAATAACAGTTCTACTTCCACCAACTACGCCGGTATAGTGAATAGCGCCGGTGATACACCTACTACTACGGGACTGAATGAAAGCGATGGAAACCTCATTGAGAAAAATACCATTGTGGGTGGATATTATGGAATCTCTATGGTGGGAAGCAACACCAATGCAGTCGGTAATAATAAGGTCATCGACAACACCGTTCGTGACTTTTATCTGTATGGGGTATACCTGAGCGGGAATTTCAACACATTGGTTGAATCCAATCGTATCACCCGTCCAAACCGAGCTACACCCACTACTTTCTACGGTGTGTATTTGACATCCCTTAATGTAAAAACAAGTATTAGTAAAAATCGTATCTACAATCCCTTTGGTGCGGATCTTGGTAGCACTTCTACCTTCTATGGAGTTTATCTTTCCAGTGTCGATGCATTGGCCGGATTGGAGAACGTGATCAGCAACAACGCCATTTACGACATCCTTTCTGCAGGGACCATTTATGGAGTATACAACAGTGGCTCCGATAATGTCTTTGCCTACCATAACACGATCAGTTTTGACGATGTCACTGCCTCCACTACCAGCAGCGCCTTTGCTTTTTATCAAACCACTTCAGCTGCCGGATTGGACTATAAGAACAACCTGATCTCCATTGCCCGCACTGGTCAAGGAA
>CAYYXC010000002.1:0-22610 GCA_964475505.1 uncultured Chitinophaga sp. | reverse complement strand
ACCAAATTCGGTTTATATTTCGCTACTGCTGCCACGACCTACACTTCTGACAATAATAACTTCTATCTGACTGGACCACAGTCGCATGTCGGGTACAATGGCGTCAACCGCACCACGCTGGCTGCATGGCAAGCTGCTACAACCCAGGATGCCAATTCCGTTACACTCAATCCGTTCTATACAGATGTTCCTGCCGGCGACCTGAAGCCGCGCAGTGTGGCGATGGATAACCGAGCTACTCCTGTTGGCATCACAACCGATATCGTGAATGCTGCTCGCAGCGCCACCACCCCGGATATCGGTGCCTGGGAATTTGCGGTACCAAACTGTATTGCACCGCCCACGGGAGGTGCTGCTACGGCTACACCCAACACGGGGATGTGTATCGGAACGCCGATCCGCCTTTCTCTCAGCGCAAATTCAGCTGGTGCTGGTCAAACTTTCCAATGGCAAGTCTCAACCGCTGCTGCTGGCCCCTGGACCAACCTCGGTAATCCGATGTTGTTTGCCGACACCACCATTCAGGCGGGGGGTACGCTTTGGTATCGTTGCGTACTGACTTGTAGCGGACAAACAGCTAACTCTACACCGGTACAAGTGACGATGAATCCGCCATTCCCTCCTGGTGTATATACCATTAACAATACTCAACCAACTAACTATCCTACTGGTGTAAACTTCAACTCTTTTGTGGAGGCAGTTGCCGTGATGGATTGCGGTATTGGTGGTCCGGTTACATTTAATGTGGCTCCCGGCACCTATACGGAGCAAGTCCGCATCCGTCGCATTACTGGTACATCACCCACCAGCCGTGTTACTTTCCAAAGCGCGAATGGCGTTGCTACATCTGTGAACCTAACCTTCAATGCGACCGCTGCTGCGAGCAACTATGTATTGGAGTTGGATAGCGCACAATACATCACGTTCCGTGCCATCACCGTTACGGCTACCAATACAACCAATGGCCGAGCCGTTGAATTCGCAGGTATTGCTTCTTATGACAGTGTTGTCAATTGCCGTGTGATCGCGCCTGCTGGTACCGGAACCACTACCACCGTTGCCGGAATATTTGGCAGCCTGGTAGGTACAAATAATACGATCAAGGGTAATACGGTAATCGGTGGTAACCAAGGAATCTACTATGGAGGTACCTCCACCATACTGGTTACTTCGAACAACGTAATTGACAGCAATATTGTATCCGGATTCAACAACAACGGAGTCTATGTTTTGAACAGCAACTATACTTCGGTAAGTAAGAATGAAGTGGCCTTGTTGGATTCACGTACCGCTATCGGGTATGGTGTGTATGCTAACAACCTCGATTCTGCATATCAGATCAATGGCAATAAGGTGACCGGTGGTACCACCACGCAAACGTCTTATGGCATTTACGCTAGCGGATGTGGATCGACTCAGTATACCGGAAGTGTTTCGAACAACAAGGTTATCTTGAAAAACACACAGACGGCTGCTGTTTATGGAATTTATCTCCTGACGATGCAAGGAAACTTCACGCGTAACAACGTGATCAATGTTGGCAATACCGGAACTACCTGTTATGGTCTATATGGAACCGGCGGCAACGGTGGTATCAAATACTATAACAATACCGTCGTTAACAGCGGTACCGGAACGGGTACTACCAATGTGGCAGCTTACTTCAGTCACAGCAGCAGCGCTGCCGGGGTATCCGATATTCGGAACAACATTTTCTATAATTCCGGAGCAGGACGAGCGGCTTATTATGTAAACGTATCCTCGATCTACTCTGATTACAACATGTTTAAGACCAATGGTGCAACCCTGGTCAACTTTGGAACGACGGGCTATGCCACCTTGCAGGATTGGCGCAATGGACAGAATTGGGATTACAATTCCATTTCTTACGCACCTGCCTTTACCACCAGCGATGAGTTACTGCCCGATGTAAATAATCCGGACGTGTGGGCTATGCATGGTCGTGGTGAGCAAATTATCGGCAACGATGTTGACATCAATGGTATCACGCGTCCCACAACGCTCACCGCGGGTGTACCAGATTTGGGTGCGTATGAGTTTTTACCAGCGGTAACGCCACCCGCTCTTCCGGCTACACCAGCAGCACCGGCACCGGGTCTCACCCAGTATTATATGTTCGGTACCGATACTGTGCAGAAGATCACTTGGGGCACCACGGTTCCATCAACGGTTGAGGTGCGTCGCTATTCTGGTATCATTCCTCCCGGACTCGCAACCGGACAAGCATCTATGTACTACTACACGGATGTAACCACAACCGGCAGCACGCCAAGCGGCTTCACTAATTATCAGTATTACATCGACCCCTGGATGCGTAACATTCCAAGAGAAATTACCGTAAAGATGGGACGCACTGTTCCTGCTGGAACTTGGTTTGTATCGTCCAATAGTTTGGTCGACGATTTAATGAATGTAATTACCGAGCCCAATTTGAATTATCTGGGTAGATTCACAGGTATGACCGATGGTCAAGTACCGCCAACGGTTGCTCCGCCCGCCTTCACACTTGATACGTCAAACCGTGGCCGACGTTTCTGGGTCGGATACGGACACCACCAAGGATTTGAATTCTCTAATTCCCAGGAGATGGTATTGTATTTGAGTGCGGAAGCAGCTGCAAACGTAACCGTCAAGGTCAACGGTACCAACTGGGTTCGCAACTACTCTATTCCTGCCAACACCGTGCGGGTGAGTGATATTCTCCCTGAGAATGGATTGGTAGATGCGCGTCTGCCGGATGAAGGTTTATACAACCGAGGCATCAGCATTGAAAGTGATGTGCCCATTGTGGCCTATGCCCATATCTATGATGGCGCCAACTCAGGTGCAGGTATGTTGTTGCCAACCGGTGCTTGGGGATATGAGTATACTACGCTGAATTCAAGTCAATACTATGCTTCTGATACATATTCTTGGTTTACCGTGATCGCCGATCGCGACAGTACACTGGTTGAGATCACTCCGGCAGTTGCCACCAAAGGCGGACGTCCAGCGGGTGTACCATTCCAGGTGTATTTGAACCGCGGACAAGTTTATCAGGTAATGGGTACCACATCTGGTTCTGCCGGAACGGATATGTCCGGAAGCCGCGTTAAGTCTATACCCAATGCCAGTGGTAAATGTTTCCCGATCGGAGTATTCTCTGGAAGTAGCCGTACTGCTATCTGTTACATATCGAATGGAGACAACTTCATCCAACAGGTATTCCCCACACAGGCATGGGGTACCAAATACCTCACATTCGGAACGGCTAACTCCACCTCAAATACCTTGTATAATTCGAACAAATGGCGTGTGATGGTGAAAGATCCGACCACCGTGGTACGTCGCAATGGAGTTATCATCAACCCGGCTACACTGGTTGTTCCTGGTAACTACTATGAATTTGGCATTACTACCGGAAGCGGTCCAAGTACCGCCAGTTACATCGAGGCAGACAAGCCAGTGATGGTGGCGCAGTACATGATCTCCTCTAGTGGTGATGATTGTCCTGGTTTGGCCGCACCCACCGGTAACGGAGATCCTGAATTGATGTATATCAGTCCCATTGAGCAAGGCATCAAGCGGGCTGTATTCTATTCTACCAATGAATCTGCTATCACCGGTAATTATATTAACGTAGTTCTGCCTACGGCTGGATTGGCTTCATTGACCATCGACGGGGTCAATGTCTTTACCGATGTGTTTCCGCATCCCGGACTTCCCGGATACAGTTGTGTACGTCACAACTTAGGCGGTGCTGCGGCCCAGCACATCATTCAGTGCGATAGTGCTTTCAATGCCATTACTTATGGATTAGGGTCCGTGGAGAGTTATGGATACAATGCCGGAACGTTGGTGAAGAACCTCAGTGCATTGCCCTCATTCAATAACATCTTCAATACCGGATCTACCAGCGCCTATACCTGTAAGGGAACACCGTTCCGTTTCTCTATGCAGATCTCCCTGAAACCCACTCAGCTGGTATGGCAACTCAGTGGCATTCCCAACCTCACGCCAAATGCGAATGTTACACAAGTGAATCCTGTGCCGGTTGACTCTGTGGTGGTGAACGGACGTAAATTCTATATCTACACATTGCCACAGCAGTACACGTTTAGTCAAACGGGTAACTATTCAATTCCGATCAAGGTCTACGATCCGAGTCTGGAAGGTTGTGACGGCTCCGTTGAGGTTAATCTCACCATCAGTGTAATTGCAGCGCCTGTCACTGATTTCACTACTACCGGAAATGGTTGTTTGGGTACGCCGTTGCAATTCAATGGTACTTGTGTGCCCAGCAACAGCGTGGCCGTTAATTCTTGGAGCTGGAGTTTCAATGATCCGCCCACAAACGGTACAGCCATTATACAGAATCCTCAATACACCTTCGCTACACCCGGGACCTACAACGTTCGCTTGCGTGCTGTGGCATCCGATGGATGTATCGGAGATACTACCAAACCTGTAACGATCAATCCTCGTCCCATCGTATCGATCGTACAAGACACCGTGTATGTATGTATCGGAGCCAACGCTACGTTTACTATACAAAACCCGGTTGCGGGCGGTGTATATAATTGGTATAATGCGGCTACAGGCGGCACGTTGTTGGGAACCGGTACCACATTTGTGTTGAATAACGTAACTGCGTTGACCTCTGTGTGGGCCGAAGCCGTGATCAATGGATGTCCGAGCAGCACGCGCGACCGCGCCTTTGCTAATATTCTACCCAACTTGGTTGCCCCAGTGGCAGTCGTTGATTCGGTAGGTACCAGCGTGATCGTGTGGCGTTGGAATGCTGTTGCCGGAGCCCTTTCTTATCAGGTCTCAACCGATAACGGTGCTACATGGACCACTCCTTCCTCCGGAAGTTTGGGACTCACCCACACTATCACCGGTTTGCCTTTGGGTACTTCCGTTACCCTGCGCGTGCGCGCGAACGGAGGATGTATACCTGCTGTTTCGGCACCGGTTACCGGACAAACCGTTACAGACCAGATCTATATCCCCAACAGCTTTACACCCAACAACGACGGATTGAACGACGTGCTGAAGGTGTATAGTAATGTGATCCGCAGTATGCGTTTCATGGTGTACAACCAATGGGGTGAGAAAATATTTGAATCCACTAACCAGGCACTGGCTTGGGACGGAACCCAAAAGGGACAACCGCAACCATCCGGCGTCTATATTTATGTATGTGACATCTTGCTGCGTACCGGAGAGCGTGTGCAACGCAAAGGCTCCGTGAACCTGGTGAGATGATGAGTTAAATATGAAGCGAATTGTGAACCTTACGAGGACACTCGTAGTGGTGGCTGGCGCCCTGCTGGCCACCAACCAGGTGTCTTTTGCCCAAAGCGGAGGACTTTCCAACCGAGGGAAGGAATTCCGGGTAGGGTATGGGCATCATCAATTCATGGAACCTGGTCAATCCAATAGCCAGGAGATGATCTTATACTTCAGTGCGGAACAAACAGCCAATGTTCGTGTCATTGTGAAAGGAAGAACCCTCACCTGGGATTCGGTTTATGTGGTTCCGGCAGGAACCGTTCTGGCCTCACGCGTGTTACCCAAGGGTCAAAATACAGCGACCAACAATTATGGTGCAAATGTTACTGGTCTGGACTGTAGGCTCTTCGATCTTCCCGTTACGTTTGGTGGACTTGGTTCAGAAAATACTTTCAATCGGTCTATTCATATCATCAGCGATGTTCCTATCGTTGCGTATGCGCATATATATGGAAGCGTTTCTTCTGGCGCTACGATGTTGCTGCCCGTTGAGTCTTGGGGGTATTCCTATACTTCCATCAACAGTTATCAGGTAGATGCAGGTGGACCTGGCTATTCTTGGTGCTATGTCCTGGCTAAGGAAAACAACACAAAAATTGAAATTACCCCTTCCGTAACAACGCTTACCGGGCAACCGGCAGGGGTGCCCTTCACAAGGACCTTAAACAAAGGCGAGATCTATCAATTTGTCGCCCCTTCTGATGGTGGTGGTAACGGCGGTCAACTTACTGGCTCAAAGATCAAATCCATTCAAAATGCACAAGGTGAATGTTTCCCGATCGCTGTTTTTTCCGGAAGCAGCCGTACTCGTGGTGAAATAGCTTGCGGTACTACCTCGGGAAGGGATAATGACATGCAGCAGTGTTTCCCAACACAAACTTGGGGGAAGCTTTATTTGACGGCTCCTTTTTCCAAGGCAAACTCTGCTACATCCATCACGGCCTCCTCTTTCATGACTTCCGTATTCAAGGTGGTAGTTAAGGAACCCAATACCATAGTCAGCCGAAACGGAGTTCAACTGACAGGTGCAGTGGGAGGCGTATATCAATTTACGAGTAACACAGCGGATGTTATAGAAGCAGATAAACCGATAGCAGTTGCTCAATTCATGTCCGGGTCCAGCACTTGTAATGGTGGTCTTGGAGATCCGGAGATGGTTTTTCTGAGTCCATTGGAGCAGGCCATTAAGCGCATTGGCTTTTATCGAAATGATCGAGAAGCTATTCGGGTGAATTACGTAACGATCATAATACCAACAAACGGCGTACAATCTTTGCAAATTGATGGTCAGGGATCCGCTACTTTCAATCACATTTACGCGCATCCAAATAAGCCAGGCTATTCCGTTGTTGTCAAGGGTTGGCCGTCTGCTAAAGCACAGTGTATAGTAACGAGCGACTCTGCCTTCACAGCTGTTACCTACGGACTGGGTAGTGCTGAGAGCTATGCCTACAATGGGGGAGCCTACTTAAATAATCTCAGTGCACTTAGTCAAATCCAAAACACACCTGATCCCTCAAAGCCCTCGCATCAGTTCACTTGTCAAGGCACACCCGTAAAGCTATCCGTACTGATGGCTTATCAAGCTACCAAGTTGGAGGTATTGCTTAGCGCCCTAGGCACTAATCTCAGTCCCAATACGGATGTAATACTAAATAATCCAACTCCTACCGCTACGGTATCTGTAAACGGAGTGCCATATTATCAATATGAACTCCCCAACACCTATGTTTTCAATAGTGTCGACACATTTGATATTCCTGTCAAGGGCTATCATCCCTCCATTGAGAATTGCTACAACCGTGAAGACCTCTCCATTGCTGTTATTGTAAAAGAGAAGCCCAAACCCACTTTCTTGTATACCCATACCGGGTGTACCTCTGACCCAGTTGTTTTACAGGGCATTTCTCCTACCGTAAATGGGTACGGTGTACAAAGTTACAATTGGACTTTTCCCAATGGGACTACGGTTAGCGGACAAAATCAAACCTTCCCCAACCCGCCCGTTGGCCTGAATGATATCAAACTTTCCATTGTTACGGCTGATGGTTGTGCGGCAGACTCCATTTGGCAGGTAAATGTGTTTAGTGCGCCGCCTTCCAATTTCAGCGTTACGCCTACTACTTTATGTGAGGGTGCATCTTTTACCATCACCAACACAGCGACTTCCTCGGTTGCCGTTAACACCTGGTATTGGAATTTTGGAAACGGGGCTGAATTAACCCTGACAACGGGCCCATCTGTTAACTATACTTATCCGGCTCCCGGCACGTATACCATCAAGCATGTAGCCAAATCCAGTGCCACCTGTATTTCGGATACAACTTATCAAACAGTTACCGTTTACCATAAACCCACGGTTAATTTTAATAATGATGCATTAGGATGTTTGCCTCCAGCCGGATTGGTTCAGTTTACCGGAACGGCCACCACGCCTGACGCACAAACCATCTCGGAGTACAATTGGGATTTCGGCGACCCCAATGCCAGCGGATCCAACCCGAATACATCCACATCTCAAAATCCCACGCACAACTATCAGCAGGGAACGTATACGATCAAGTTATGGGCAAAGACTAACAACGGGTGTGTAGATACCAGTCGTCAAAACATCACCTTCAATTTAAAACCGGCTTTTGCCTACCCCACGTTGAGTCCAGTATGTGAAAATGCTGCTGTTCTCTCGGTAAACACAGCGACTGTTACCAATGGTGTTACCGGAACAGGTGTATATGTTGGTCCGGGTACCACCACTGCCGGACAATTCAACCCTACCATTGCCGGATATGGCACACATCCCATCAAATATATTTTCACGAGTACGGCCGGATGCATTGACTCGATAGAGCAATCCATTTTGGTGCGTGCCCGTCCGCGAACCAATTTTACCATCTCATCCGGATCTTGTTTGCCCACTAGCGGACTGGTTTCTTTTACCAATTCAACTACAATTCCTGACGGACAAACTGCCACCTGGCTTTGGAATTTTGGAGATCCGAATGCCAACGGCTCAAATCCGAACACATCCACCCTGCAAGACCCAACACATAATTATCAAGAAGGGAACTTCTCTATCAAGTTAGAAGCCACTACTGCAAACGGATGTTTCAAAGACACTACCATTCAGGCTACGTTCAAAGTAACACCTGCAGTTAGCTATGCCGCACTCACACCGGTTTGTCAAAACCTCGCAGCATTTTCCATCGCCTCCGCAACCGTTACCAATGGTGTTACCGGAACGGGCGTGTATAGTGGTCTGGGCACCTCCTCTGCCAGACAATTCGATCCGGGCGTAGCGGGACCAGGAACACATACCATCACGTATACCTTCACCAGTACCGGTGGATGCGTATCTACCGCAACCAGCACCATTCAAGTGTATCCGCGTCCTACATCCACCTTTACCCTCTCCGGAAACGGCGGTGTTTGTTTGGGTCAAGACGTAACCATCACGCCAACTGCAACCATCTCCTCTGGAAATATCACTCAATGGAGTTGGAATTTGGGCAACGGACAAACACCGACCAATACCAATGGTAATCCATTTACTGTAAACTATACACCGGCCGGATCATTCAATGTGCAACTGACCACTACCAGTGACAATGGTTGCATCAGCGTTGCCACTACACAGGCGGTTACCATTAATCCCTTGCCGATAGCAGATTTCGCCTTGCCCACCACGCCTGTTTGTATGCCCGGCGGTGCAACCAATTTCACCAATCAGACTACGATTCCCGGTGGGGGCAACTTAACCTATCAATGGACTTTCGGTGATGGCAATACCTCTACACAACCCAATCCCAGCAATACCTATGCTGCGATCGGAAACTATACAGTTACACTCGTAGCAACTTCTTCCAATGGCTGCGTGCATCAGATAACCAAGCCGATGAATAATTTCGTGCGCAAGCCCGATGCTGCATTCGTGGTCAGTCCGGCTGAGCTTTGTCAAGGTGCCGACAATCGTTTCACGGATCAGAGTGCTGCTTTCAATGGCACGTTGCAAAACTGGAACTGGAGTTTTGGCGATGGAACAACGTCTACTACTCCCAGTCCAACCAAACGATACAACTTACCGGGCAATTACAATGTTACGCTTGTGGTAACCAATACCGCCGGATGCGTTTCTGATCCGTTCGTGTTGCCGGTCATCGTTCACTTGCAACCCGTCATTGAGGCAGGCATTAATTACGTGGTACAACAAGGCACACAACTCACATTGCGTGCTACGGCTAACTCATCTACGCTGGCATTCCTGTGGTCGCCTGCTGTTGGACTCAGCGATCCAACTGTCTTGAATCCGGTGCTCACTGCAGTGCAAGACCAAACCTATACCTTAACGGCAATTGGTGATTTTGGATGTCAGGCTACGGATCAGATGACAGTTAAGATTCTCAAACTGGTAACCGTTCCGAATGTATTCTCTCCGAACGGTGATGGCATTCACGATGTATGGAACATCCCGAACTTATCTGATTATAACGGAGCCAGCGTTGAAGTATTCAACCGATACGGCCAACAAGTTTTCTATTCGATCGGATACAATACACCCTGGAATGGAACCCGTAACGGCCAACCTGTTCCTGCCGGTACTTATTATTATATCGTTCAACTTAAAAATGGATTCAAACCCCTCAGCGGATCGGTGACCATTCTCCGATAAGCAGGGAATAAATATTTTATATGACCAAAACGCTCCCGATGAGACTACTATTTCCACGCAAACTGCTGCCCTTATTGGCCTTGTTTATGACTGGCTCTACATTGGCACAGGTAGATCCACATTTCTCTCAGTATTACGTGTATCCATCTTGGCTGAATCCGGCCCTGACAGGTATTTTCGATGGGCAATACCGGGTTTCTGGTGTATACCGCACCCAATGGGGATCCATTACCACTCCTTTCACCACTTACGGTGCCACCGGGGAGATCACAACCGAAAAGAACATCAATCTGGGTGTGAGTATTCTAAAGCAAACAGCTGGTGATGGCGGATACGGATACACCACTGCTTACGGAAACGTATCCTATACAGGGGTGAAATTTGGTCCCGGTCAAACCAAGCGCTTGGTATTCGGCATGCAAGCCGGTATGATCCAGCGCCGCTTCGACCGAAGTAAAATGACTTTTGGTGATCAGTGGAATCCGGTATTTGGTTTCAATCCGGGTACTCCTTCCGCCGATGTATTGAGCAGAACCGCAGCTGCCGCTTTTGATATCGGCGCCGGCGTATTGTATTTTGATGCCAAACCAGGACAAAAAGCAAATCTCTATGGAGGATTTTCCGTCTCACATCTCACCAAACCTGATGATAAGTTTGGTGCAACGGGCGATGCACGCTTCCCCATGCGTACAACCGTACACGGAGGCGTACGCATTTCAATCAACGACCAATTCACTATTACCCCCAACTTGCTTTACCTGAAACAAGGAACAGCCACTGAAAAAATGGTGGGTGCATATGGACAATACAAAGCAACCAGCGATGTAAATGTATTGTTCGGTGCTAACTATCGTTTTGAAGATGCCCTGGCACCTTTCTTTGGATTTACGTATCGTAATATGATGTTGGGCGCCAGTTACGACATCAATACATCCGATCTCGGAAAATTGGTGAACGGAGCAAATAGCTTCGAGATCTCATTGTCTATCATCGGAAGAAAATCAACCAAAACACCTGAGGTGGAATTTATCTGTCCGCGTCTCTAATCGTATCATCCCCTGCAAATTCTGCATATGAAAAGAATCTTCATTTTTTTAGGAACGTTGAGTTGTATGCTCACCGCCTCCGCACAATTCGTGGTTGACTATTTAAATGGCGCCAATGCGTACTACCGTAAGGGGGATTATGCCTCTGCCGTCGAATATTACCAGAAATATTTGGCTGGTCCGGGTGCCAACCAACAAGCGGAGTACAATCCATATACTCCGCAGAAGTCCAACAGTAAGACTTCCAAAAACGTCAATGATCCAATGGAGGTGAAATACCGTATGGCAGAGTGTTATCGGCATTTGAACTATCCCGCGAAAGCGGCTCCGATTTATAAGGAGGTTATCGACTCCAAATCAAAAGCACATCCATTGGCTCGTTACTATTACGGACAACAATTGCGTGCGTTGGGTCAGTACGAGCCGGCTGTCAAAGCATTTCAACAATTTCTTTACGATTATCAAGTAGACGATGCCTATCGCAAGAGTGCAAACCGAGAAGTGAAAAATCTCGCTTTCGTGCAGACTGAGATGAAAAAGAAAGGACTGCAATATTATACGCTTAATAAATCACGCTATCGCATCAACGGTAAGGGAGCCAGTTATGCACCTGTATGGATGGACAACAACACACTGTTGTTTACCTCCACCCGTTCTTTGGATCCGGATGCCAAAGGAAAGCAGTATGTAAACCGGTTTTTCCAGGCGGTTTATCAGCGCGATAAAGACACAGCCATTGTTCGCCCTATCTATAATATGCCCAAGGCAGGAGAGATGCATCAGGCAGCGGTGGCATTGATGCCCGATGGAAAGACCATGTTTTTCACGGGCTGGTCACTCAAAGGAGATGAGAAATTGACCAGTATTTACACTTCAAAAAAGGATGGAGGAGAATGGACAACGCCGGTTGAATTAGGCGCATCTATCAATGCGGTTGGCAGCAGCAATCAGCAACCCCACGTCACTGCCGATGGTAAATACCTGTATTTCGCCAGCAACCGTGCAGGCGGAAAAGGGGGCTTTGATATTTGGGTTGCTCCCATCGAAAACGGCGTGCCCGGTACCGCTCAGAATCTTGGTGCTACCATCAACACAGTTGATGATGAAGAGGCACCTTTCTATCATACGCCCAGCGGATCTTTGATCTTCTCTTCCAATGGAAGAGTGGGTATGGGTGGATTTGACTTCTTCCAAAGTAAGGGCACGATCGGAAAATGGAGTGAGCCCGTAAATCTTGGTTATCCGGTAAACTCCATCAAGGATGATATTTATATGTACACCCGCGGTACGGCAAAAAATATTTTATCTGATGTAATTCTTAGCTCTGATCGTGATGCAGCATGTTGTCTTGAGTTATTTGATTTGCAGCGCCGCCTTCCGGCCCGCACGATCAAAGGGTCAGTTGTTTCCTGTGCCGATCGTTCACCTGTATCGGGTGCCAGCATTGAAATCTTAGATGCTTCCACTTCCACTGCGATCACGACCAAGCAAACCAATGCAGCCGGACAATACGAAGTCGTACTCCAGGACCCTCGTCCCTTGAAGATCATTGCTAAGATGAATGGTTATGCTGACACAACATCTGTTCTTCCTGTGCCGGAGGAAATGGATATCGATCAATTGGAATTTACAGCCGGAGCATTCTGTATTCGGCCTTTGCCGCCACCCATTCCACCTGTAGGAACGATCGTGGAGATACCCAATATCTTGTATGATTTCAACAAGGCCACATTGCAGCCTGTATCCTTCCCGGTGCTTGATTCACTTGCCAATCTCTTGATTGGAAATCCGGGTACCGTGATCGAGATCCGCTCACATACGGATGATGTGGGTTCCGATGCATATAACCTCGAGCTTTCCAACCGTCGTGCTAAATCCGTAGTTGATTACCTGATCACCCGTGGTGTGAAAGCCGAGCAGTTGGAGTCAAAAGGTTATGGTGAAACCTTGCCGTTGGTTCCGAACCGCATCAATGGTAAGGATAATCCCGAAGGACGTGCCAAGAACCGTCGTACTGAATTCAAAGTGTTGAAGAACTAACCGAAATTTTTTGAGGCGTTACGTATGATGAAGTTTTGGCGGTTGACGAGTGTAGCGGGTATGCTGGCACTGGCATTGCAGGCCGGTGCACAGCAGAAGCCGCATTATACTCAATACATCCTGAATCAGTACATAGTCAATCCGGCGATCACGGGCATTGAAAACTATGTAGATGTCAAAGCCAGCCACCGCCGGCAATGGGTGGGTATTCAAGATGCGCCGCTTACCACTTATTTTTCTGCTCACGGTTCGATAAATAAAAAAAGCAGCAAGACATCACCCACCTCTTTTCCTACGCCCGGTGAAAATCCGCGCGGCAGAAGTTATTGGGAAGAATACGAAGCGCCGGATGCACATCATGGCATTGGGATGCAGGTGGTTCAAGATGTAACGGGTCCACTCAGCACACTCAGCGCGCAAGCCACCTATGCTTATCACCTGCCATTGAATGTGAATACAACCCTCTCAGCTGGCTTGGGCGTGGGCATCAATCGCATGGGGATCAATGCTGCCAAATTAGATTTTGGCGATGTGACGGTTGATCCGGTTGTATTTGCATCGGGGGTGTTGAACAGAACCCGACTGGATATGAGTGCGGGACTATATCTCTATTCTGCCGATTATTTTGTGGGTGTCTCTGCTCAACAGATCGTTCCGCAGCCCATCGATTTTTCGGATGGATACATTCGTCCCCAAACGGGTAAAACCGTACCCCATTTATTTGCTACCGCAGGATTTCGGGCCTTGCTCGGTGAAAACTTCAATTTGATTCCTTCCCTGATGGTGAAATACATCAATCCGATTCCGGTACAGGTAGAAGCCAACTTCAAATTGCAATACCGAAGCTTGGCATGGTTAGCCGCTAGCTATCGCCGTCAAGATGGATTCGCCGGCATGCTTGGTGTCAATATCTCCAATATACAAGTTGGCTACGCGTATGATTATACCACCTCGCGTCTGAATAATTTCAGCAAGGGCACACATGAATTCCTGATCGGATTTCTAATTGGTAACCGGTATTCAGATGAGTGCCCGAGGAATATTTGGTGAAGTTGAGAAGATTGAGTTGAGAGTTGAGGTTGTATGTTGGTTGGTAACAAGTTGAGCTTATCAACTAATATACTTTCAATCTCAACCCTCAACTCTCAACCCTCTACCCTCTACCTAAAAGGATCCCCCCACTTCTCATTACTATACACCGCACTTCCTGTGAGCGTTCGGAGGAAGGCGACCACGGCATCTACCTGTTGTTGGTTTAAGTTTAGCTGTTGTCCAACCCCATTAGGGCGAAGCCTGGGGTCGAGGCGGGTGTTACCCGGAGCGATGTTTATTTGTCCATAATGCCCGATGGCAGCCTGTAAGGTTCGAATTATACCAGTGTGCATCATGGGACCATTGGGCGTTCCGTCTGGACCAACCAGGTCCCGCAGCGAAGGAGAGCGGGTGTTGTTGATGTCAATGCCAGTTCCATTGAGTACACCGATGATGCCGTTGTTGCCGCTATTGGGATCGATCGCGAACTCGGGAGGAGCATGACAGCCGCCACAACCTAATCCCCCTCCGGTACGAATGCCATTTTGATCGAATTGCGGCGGCATGAGAAACAGATTCTTACCCATATTCTCCTGCTGCGTAAAATTCGGAAAGCCTTGTTGCTCCTGTGCTACCTGTGCACGGCCAACATCGTATTTCGAATCGAAAGATTGTATGCTGCGTACAAATTGAGACAAGCACTCCTGCATACGGGCTTCCGTGATGTTTTGATCACCATATACAAATTGGAACAACTCTTTGTAGTAACCGATTCCGGATAGTTTCGAAAGCAAGGCGGCTAAATTGGGACGACCATTTTGTCCACTGAATCCCATCTCGGCATGGTCTTGAATGGGCTGAGTGGATTGTTGCTCCAATGTGGGGGCTCGCTCATCCCAGAAAAACTTCGCCTCGTTGCTGAACCGCGCATTCACCAATCGCATGGAGTGCCTGGCTGTTCTGCCATTCTGCACACCCAAACTTGCTACAGCAGTATCGGAAAACGCAAATTTTTGTATATGACAACTCCCGCAAGAGATTGTGTTGTCGATGCTAAGTTGTTTATCATAAAAAAGCACCCTTCCTAATGTTGCTTTGGCGTCCGTAATGTTGTTGCCGGCTGTATTGTCCTTTAAGATGTAACCCGGCTTGCCTTGATTAGCATAATTCGCCAAGTTGTTTGGATCGATTCGGCTTCCAAATGTTGCTTTTATCTCGATAAATGGATCGGAGGGAGTGGAATCTTTTTTGCAGGCCAGCAGCAAGGCCATCCAGGCAAAGGGAATAAATAATCGACGATAGCGAAGGGGATGACTCATGCCGTAATTTTTTATGGGCACCTTGGACTTTTAATTCCAGGCATTGTTTAACGAAAGGTACAAAAAGAACGGCGCCCGTCCGATCTGCTTATGCTTTGCTCAAGCGCTGACTTGAACCATATGCCGAAAGACTTTAATTATTAACTCGGGCTTGCTCAACTTTGCGGTCGCCAATTTGTTTAATCAAGCAACTAGCTGATAATCTGTATGATAAATCGATTTTTACTCCTGAGTCTAGCCCTGTTTTTCTTTTTTATGGATGCCGAGGCCCAGGGCCGCATCAGTGGTAGGGTCATTAATCGGAATACCCAAGAGGCGCTGATCCGAATGAATTTGGTATTGGAGCCGGGTAGACGCACCGCTCGTACCGATAGCTCAGGAAATTTTCGACTGGCAGATCTCAAGCCAGGCGTGTATACATTGACCGCTACGGGCGTCGGATTTCAAACCCGTGTATTTCCCAACTTGGTGGTTACCTCCGGTAATGAGATCGTACTCGAGATCGAAATGGACCCGGTCGTTACCGAATTAAAAGAAGTATCTATCGGCGCTAAAAAGAATACAGCTAAAGCTGCTACGCTGGAGAGTCCACTGAGTATTCAGCGACTCACCACCGAGGAAATACGAGCCAATCCAGGAGGAAATTTTGATATCAGTAAAGTCATTCAGTCCTTACCGGGTGTAGGAGGAGGAGTGGCTGGCGGGAGTTTCCGAAATGATATTCTCATTCGAGGCGGCTCTCCGTCTGAAAATGTTTTTTATCTAGATGGCATTGAAGTGCCCATAATCAATCACTTCAGTACGCAAGGAAGTGGGGGTGGCCCGCAAGGCATCCTCAACGTCAGTTTCATTGAAGAGGTCAAGTTGAGTACTTCCGCTTTCGATGCCAAATACGACAATGCACTCAGCAGTGTGTTTCAATTCAAACAGAAAAATGGAAACACAGAAAAACTCCAGGGGAATTTTCGCTTGAGTGCTACGGATGCGGCGATTACATTGGATGGCCCGCTCTCGAAAAAAACGACTTTTTTAGCATCTGCCCGTCGCAGTTACCTGCAATTTTTATTTGAAGCGATCGATCTGCCCATTCGGCCGAATTACTGGGATTTTCAATTTAAATCCACCACTCGCATCAATGAGAAAACTACTTTCAGTGTGTTGGGTATTGGATCCATCGACGAATTCAGCTTTGCTTTACCCAGGGAAGCCACGCCTGAAAAACTATATGTCCTCAACAGCAATCCCATCATCGGGCAGAAGAGTTATACGGTGGGTGCTACGCTTAAGCGCTTGATCCCCGGCGGGTATTGGAATTTGTCGCTGAGTCGTAACCGGTTGAATAATCAGGCAGATAAGTACGAGGACAATCAAGCGCCAGAGACTTCAGATCGTACGTATCAGATCCGCAGCCGCGAAACAGAAAACAAATTGCGTTTAGAGGTGATTCGCAACCGAAATGGAATCAAGTTTAGTTATGGAGCCGTGCTGCAGTATGTAGAATTCGACAATGGTTTTTATCAACTCCTGCGTCCAGCCATTGTCGGTAGTGGCGGCGCTGTTTTACAAAATGAGCAATCTATTTCCAGCAATGCAAAGTTTGGATTTTGGCGTTATGGTGGATTTGCTCAGTTGGGAGGAAGATTGTTTGACGGACGGTTGGCTTGGAGTGGAGGTGTGCGTGTTGACGCGAATAACTTATCCAATAGCGAATCAAATCCGCTTCGGCAATTCAGTCCCCGCGTAAGTCTCAGCTATGCGTTGGCGGAGAAATGGAATCTGAGTACGAGTTATGGTTTGTATTACCGATTGCCTTCTTACACCATGCTCGCTTATCAGGATCCGATGGGTGGAGTGGGCAGACTCACCAATCCTGGTGACTATATCCGCAGTACCCATTGGGCTGCGGGCGTTGAGTACCTACCGGATTTGTTTACGCGTATAACGGTGGAGGGATTTTATAAGGGCTATTCGAATTATCCGGTCAGTCTTGTTGACGGAATTAGCTTGGCCAATAAAGGGACTGATTTTGGGGCTGTGGGCAATGAGCCGATCACTGCTACGGGTGAAGGTCGTGCTTACGGAGTAGAGTTACTTTATCAGCAGAAACTTACGAAACGTGTTTTTGGTGTATTGAGTGGAACATTCTACAGAAGTGAATTCACTGGCTTGAAAAAGCAGTTTGAGCCGGCGAGTTGGGATAATCGTGTGCTCATTAGTCTGACAGGCGGATATAAACTAAAAAAGAATTGGGAGATCGGGGCCAAGTTCCGTTATCAGGGAGCGGCACCGTATACCCCTTACGATCCGGTAGCCAGTCGGTTTAGTTATCAATTACTCGGTGTGGGCGTATTTGATTATACCCAATTGAACAGGTTGCGTTTGCCTGCATTCCATGCGGCGGATCTTCGTATTGACAAAAAATGGAATTATCGCAAGGTTACGTTGGATCTGTTCTTGGATATCACAAACATATATGCTGCTCAGGCAGCAGGTGTTCCGCAGTATACTTTTAAACGCACGGATGATAATGCGGCATTTGCCACTAGTGATGGCTTACCCTTAAAAGCTGACGGAAGCAACGCCATACCGGTTTTGTTGGAGAATCGTGATGGTCGTGCCTTACCAACGATCGGCTTGATCGTGGAGTTCTGATCAGTTCCGCTTGGGAGAGAGGATGAGTCCGCCTTCGCCCATCACGACCTGATAGGGAACCGACTTCATATTGTTTTTATCACCCTTGAAGGGGAATCTACGGATCAGGGTGCCATTCTCGAAGGCATATTGATCGTGCCCTTCGTAGCCATCAAATAATTTACCCGGTAGTTTGTCATTCGGATCCATCTCCGGTACAAACACATAGGAAATGGATTTATCTCGGTTGGAGGATATGCCCAGGATGTTTCCGTAAGAGCCCGAACCTGCGCCGGTAGTTATGAGGTATAATTCGTCAAATCCATTTTTATCAAGATCACCTGTAATCGCACTGCTGATGGGATCAACATCTGTGAAAGTGAGTGCACCGGTGCTATCCTCTTTGAAGTAAACCTTTACATCGCTAAGACTGGCTCCTTTGGGATGAGTTTCATTCACTATGACGACTTTACCTGTCTGCATCTTCAATTCCCATACACGGGGAAGGGGCAGGGAATCGGTTTTGGTTGAATCCGCAGCGGCGGTGTTTTCGGTGGAAGTAGGTTTGTTTTCGCAAGCGATAAAAACAACTGCAGTCAATAGTAGGGGGATGATTGAAAAGCGCATGAATAGTTTATTTGCTTTTCAAAACTAGTGAATCCCGACGAAGAGGAGCGATGCTTTGTTCGGTGTACGTTTGATCTTATTCGAACTCCAGTTCATTTACGAACTGATCCCAGGACAAAAGCAGGTATTCCAGGGGCGTAGCGGGGGCAGTCCCACAGGTTTCATACAGAAGATCGCTCTCCTGTAGCGGAGCCTGTTCAGTAGGCGTATAAAGGTTGTTTTCCCCCGTTTGCATATTCTAAAGACACTTTATCGGGGAAAAAGTTCATTTTCTGGTCTAAACTACTCCGTTTGACTGGCTCTTCTCAGGCGGTCGTTTAGGGTCCTGCCCAGGCCTTTTTCAGGGAAGTAGTTGGCGATCAATACATCATAGCCGGATTGATCGAGTACTTGCAGGCGGGCATAAAATGTAGGGGCGATCTGTTCGGGGTTTTCATCACCGGTTAAAAAAACACCAATTCGTTTCTCCGGGTGTTTGGCTTGATAGGCGGCGAGGTCCTCAATTAGAATCAAAGGGGTTTGTGGCGAATAATGCTTTTTTGCCATACCCGGGGCGATGATGATTTTTTCGCTTTGGTTACGGATCTGGACGGGTCCGACCTCCTCTTCCAGTTGTTCGATGGACAAGGATCCGAGTCGGTATACCACCACACTATCATTTTCCCATCCCACGATGGTTGATTCCAGACCTTTTTCGCAAGCACCTCCATCCAAAATCACCGAAAGTTTTTCGCCGAAATAGGATTGCACTTGTTCGGCGTTGGTGGGACTGATCTTGGTATAGGGATTGGCACTGGGTGCTACCAGCGGGAAGTCCAATTGCTCCAGCAGACGGAGGGTTAATGGATGGTTGGGAACACGAATAGCCACGCGGTTGGATCCGGCGGTAACCACATCCGGGATGCGGTTGGTTTTTTCGAGTAAGATCGTGAGGGGTCCGGGCCAAAATCGTTCGGCCAATTTTCGGAGTGCCGAGGGAAACGAGGTGATGAATGGCTCTGTCTGTTGAATGGATGCAACGTGGACGATCAGCGGGTTGGTGGCCGGTCGCTGTTTGATGGCATAGATCTTTTGGATGGCTGCCGCATCAAATGCGTTGCCGGCCAATCCGTATACGGTTTCGGTTGGCAGGCCAATCACTTCTCCTTTTTGGAGATGGGCTTTTGCGACAGCAAGGTCTTGGGTAATCATTAGGGATTACAAAAATCGCAATACATCGGGTCCTCTTGCTCTTTTCCGTGAGGAAAATTTCGAAATTCGGTTTGATGGCAATGTTTGCATTCATACCGGTGTTGCCGGATCGACCGGGTGCGTAGTCCGCATTGGCTACAGGGCAGTCCCGATATGACTTCCACCACATCAAAGCCGGGTGTTTGGCAGTGGGGACAAACGGATTGTATGGTACGGATCAACTTCTCGGTTACGCTTTTGATCACGCCCATGCGGGTGGGATTGAAGCAAGCGCGCATATCCGTTTCTGCGCAGGTACTTCCGTATTGGGATTGTAATTGGTCGTATGTAGCCAGCAGTGTAGATTGATCGATTATACCCTTTTGTATACCTGTTGTATTCTGAGGCTGTGCGCGAAGGATCAATCCGTGCTCCGGGAATTTTACCCGGTTTGCAAAATCAAGTAGTTCGTTTTTATCACGAATGGTCGTCGAATTGAAATTTGTATCGGTACTCAACGTTCGGGAAACGATTTCGAGGTTGTCTTTTAGATCGATGAGCATGATCCATTCTTCATCGGCAGGGATCATTCCGATCACAGGATGCGGGCCAAATGAGCCTTCGCTGCCTACTACCAAATCACAGGAGTTTGCAGCTGCTGCCGCCCGGCATTTTTTTCGAAGGGTGCTGAGCGGATCTGCTTCTCTTTCCACTTCTCCGCTGAAGGTTCCGAATTGATCCGAATCGAAGGCCGGGTCGATAAAGCACTTTACACCCAGCGCTTCTTCCAATAGCGGCGCGATCACCTTTTCTTTTTGGTGTTTGGTGGCGATCAGTAGTTTTCGTCCCCCGAAACGTGCCGTCAGTAGATCCTTGCTCATCTTGGTTCGGCAATTTCACTTCCGTTATTCTTTTTGTATTTCCGAGATGCGGAATTGCTGCGCAAACAGATGCTTTGCTATTGATGTATTTACGCTACCCGAGGAGGAATTCCTTTCGTTATTTCTCTATGTATTCTCTGCCGGTTTTATCAACGTAGAAAATCTGTCCGAGAAGTTCCACAAGAAATAAACTGCCACCGTAGTTTTCAATGTCAGTAGATTCAATGTCTTTATCCATTATGCAAGTTGATATCCGGTTCTGCTTTACTTGATAAGGGATCTGTCCGTAGGTGTGACAATCGGTGAAATAAATTTTCTCGTATTTGATAGGAACGATGATTTTTCCGGCTTTGTTTATTATTCCATACCTGTTTTGTCTGTTTATTTCATTAGCTACGATAGCAATTCCGTCTTTGAATTTTGTTGCCTGTTTAAAAGTGGGGCTGACTACAATTTCCCCCAGCTTATTGATGTATCCATAGGTGTTGCTCTTAGGGTCACTTATTAGGGCAAGACCATCATTAAAACTGTGTTTGTCCAGCTCATCTAAGGAGTGATATTCAAATATTTTATTGAATTTTTTAGTGCCGGTTTTATCTATGAAAAATGAGCCTTTGAATGATTCTTGATAATGTACCAACGCAAGGCCCTCAGAAAAGTCTAGTCCTTGGTATTCATTTTGAAATGGGATCACTACTTCGCCCTTTTTGTTGATGTATCCGAATCCATTTCCAATTTTTGCATAGGCCAGACCATCCTTAAAAAATCCGAGTTCGTCATATTTCAGCGGAATGACTTCATCTCCTGTAAGGTCGATATATCCATATTTACCATCTCTTTTTACTCTTGCCAAGCCATCTGTGAAACTGGACGCCTCCATGTATCCTTCTTCCAGCAGTAATTCTGAATCGGGAGCCATGTAATTGTAGTCGTTCTCATCTTTTATGAGAAAATAACCGTTCTTAATAGGCTCTTTGAAATTATACTCATTAGGTCTATCATTATTGAAATTGACAGGTGAATTGCCATGATAGCTTAATGCTTCAAAATTAGAATCTATTACAAGCATACTGTCGTTGCGGCTGACGAGTGCGTGCCCTTCCACAAAATCGGTCACTAAAACAAAGTCAAGTTCTTTAAAGTGTTTGTCAAAGCAAACCATTAGAGAGTGCTCATAAAACTGATCTTGAGAATCATTTTCGGCCTTGCTTAAATAAGCTCTGTAATAACCTTCTTTGACCTCTTCAATCGAAGAATATTTAGTCTTCAATACAAATTCACCGCTGCTATTGATCACCCCCCAGTTCCCTTTGAGTTTAACCAACCCAAACCCGTCTTTGAATGGTCGGGCATCGTCAAATTGACGCTGAATGAGAACCTCTGAAGTGCCTTCTTTCACAAAACTATACCTGCCATTTTTCATAAGCATAGGAATGATCCCCTGTCCATTTGAAGGTAAGTAGGCAATCAGAATAAGTAGGAGTAGTGTACTTCTCATAACTGTGTTCATTGTTTTTAGCGTACCCACAAAATTAACCTAATCATCATGGTTATTATTAAAATAAGGCTTGCGTAAATACCTCTTAGAGATTGCAAGTGGAGACTTATTTCGGCCCCCTCCATTGTGGTCATAGCCACTATATCTTCCCTCGATCTTTTTTGATCTGCTAGGGCTTACGGAACGATATATAAACCTTTCCCGGGATATCGTTGATCTATTTTCTAAATAACTGATTTGTAGGCGAGTTGCGTGAAAAACATAGAGGGCATCTAGCCAATACCCTGAGGTGTTTTGTCAGGAAAATTTGCCGGGATGCTCTATTTTTGACAAACCTGATTTGCTTCAAAAATGTAAGCTCCCCTTGTTTTCGGACCACTGGGATTTAGAGTTTTTTGTCTTTTA
>CAYYXC010000001.1:22070-61128 GCA_964475505.1 uncultured Chitinophaga sp. | reverse complement strand
CAAACACGCGAGGCCATCAGCCACGCACAAGCCGCCGGTGTTCCCATGATCTTTGCTATCAATAAGATCGATAAAGACGGCGCCAATCCTCAAAAAATCTACGAGCAACTCTCTCAAATGAATATTCTCGTAGAAGAGTGGGGTGGTAAATTCCAGAACCAGGAGATCGCTGCCAAGTCAGGATTCAACGTCGATAAATTATTGGAGAAAATATTGCTGGAAGCGGAATTGCTGGACCTCAAAGCAAACCCCGATCGCGAAGCCAGTGGTACCATCATTGAAGCCTCTCTCGACAAGGGTCGCGGGTTTGTGGCTACGCTCTTGGTGGAAAATGGAACGCTGCACCCCGGTGATCTGATCGTGAGTGGTCAATACTACGGACGTGTAAAGGCCATGTTCAATGAAAGGAATAAGAAAGAAACGCAAGCCGGTCCGTCTGTGCCTGCAGTAGTATTGGGATTGAATGGTGCCCCGCAAGCTGGAGAAAAGTTCCGTGTGTATGAGGACGAAGCAGAAGCCAAAGAGATCGCGAATCGCCGTGCTCAGATTTTGCGTGAGCAAGGCATTCGTACGAAGAAGCATATTACCCTTGATGAGATCGGTCGCCGCTTGGCACTGGGAAGCTTCAAGGAGTTGAAAGTGATTATCAAAGGAGACGTGGACGGATCAGTGGAAGCCCTCAGCGATTCATTGCAGAAGCTTTCTACTCAAGAGATCTTGGTCAGCGTCATCCACAAGGGTGTGGGACAAATCAACGAAAGCGATATCGTATTGGCAGAGGCTTCCGATGCCATTGTGATTGCATTCAATGTGCGTCCTTCACTTCAGGCCTCCAAACTGGCAGAAAATGCCGGCATCGAGATCAAGATGTATTCGATCATCTACAACGCGATCGAAGAGGTCAAGAGCGCCATGGAGGGAATGTTGGAACCCAAAGTGCAGGAGAAGATCATTGCCAACGTGGAGATCCGCGAGGTATTCAAGTTCGACAAGGCCACGGTTGCCGGATGTTATGTCCGTGACGGAAAGATCAAGCGCGATTCGAAAGTGCGCCTGATCCGTGACGGTATTGTGATCTATCCGACCGCCGAAGGTGCTCAGGCCGAACTGGGATCCTTGAAGCGCTTCAAAGACGACGTGAAAGATGTTTCGACGGGAATGGAGTGCGGATTGACGATCAAGAACTATACCGATATCAAAGTGGGCGATGTAGTAGAGGCATACGAGCAGGAGGAAGTGAAGCGTACGCTTTGATAAAAAGGTTTTGTTAAATGGAAAGCAGGGAAGACGGAACAAACCGTGGTCCCATTAGTTTTGAACACTATGCGTAAACGTTCGCTACCATTACTGTTGACCTTGCTGATTAGCAGCCTGGTTTTACACGCACAGCCAAAAAAAGTAGTGGCTGATAAAGTATCCGCCATCGTGGGCGATCGCATCATTCTGTTATCAGATATAAAGAATTCATTGGCCGACATCGTTCGCCAGGGGGGGACCGTTCCGGATAACGCGGAGTGTATATTGACCGAGCAGGCGATCATTTCTAAAGTGATGATGTTGCAGGCGATGAAAGATTCTTTGCCCGTAACCGATGAAGAGGTGGAAGCAGATCTGGATAACCGTATCCGTAATTATATCAACCAGTTTGGAAGCCAAGAAGCGCTTGAAGAAGTGGCTGGAAAAACGATCTATCAGATCAAGGACGATGCGCGCGAATCGGTGAAGGAGCAGAAGTTAGCACAGGCTATGCAACGGAAAGTAGTAGAGAATGTCCGCATTACCCCGGTAGAGGTCAAGGCCTACTTCGATCGGATTCCAAAAGATAGTTTGCCTTTCTATGAATCTGAACTGGAAATCGGACAGATCATCGTTTATCCCAAGGCCTCTCGCGATGTAGAACAATACATCGTAGGGGAAATGAATAATTACAAGAAGCAGATCGAGTTGAAGGTGGTTACATTCGATCAAATGGCCAAGCGGGTATCAGAAGATCCGGGCAGTAAAGACAGAGGTGGACAATACCAGGTGAATCGTAATGAAAAGACCTGGGATCCGGTGTTCTTATCTACTGCCTTCCGCTTGAAAGAGGGAGAGATCTCTCCTCCTGTTAAATCCAAATTCGGCTATCACATCATTCAAATGGTGCAGCGCAACGGCGACGATGCAGTGGTACGCCACATCCTTCGCGTTCCACCCGTTACTGAGGACGAGATCAATGCAGCTAAAGTGAAACTGGATTCTGTTCGGGCTAAAGTGATCAAAGGGGAGTTGACTTTCAATGAGGCCGGAACTAAATACAGCGATGATGAGTCTGCCAAATACACCGGACCTTATCTGACTGGTCGGGACGGATCTACTTTCGTTACCATCGATCAACTCGATAAGGGACTGGTTGGTCTGCTCGACAAAATGAAAGTAGGTGAATATTCTAAACCGATGGAGTACGAAAGTGAGCAAGGAAAAAAGGGTGTACGCATTGTGCACCTCAAATCGCGCAGCATGCCTCATCGGATGAACCTCAGCGATGATTACAGCAAGATCTCACAGTTTGCCTTGGAGGAGAAGAAAGCACGAACCGTTGAGAAATGGTTACAGGGAAGGCTTCCTACTTATTATGTGATGCTTGACCCTCAAACGGCTCAAGACTGCCCTCTGCTCAAAAAATTTGAACCTAAAAACTAAATGGACCGCCCTCGGGCGGTTTTTTGTTGATACGAACCGAATTAAATTTGATTTTCCATCTGTATGAGCGATCCCATTAAACACGAATGCGGCCTTGCCTTCATTCGCTTGCGTAAACCTTTTTCCTATTACCAGCAGCGATATGGAACGGCTCTTTGGGGCTTGAACAAACTCTATCTGCTGATGGAGAAGCAACACAACCGAGGTCAGGATGGAGCAGGAATCGCTACGGTTAAATTGGATGTAGAACCCGGCTATCCTTTCATGAATCGTTTGCGGAGCAATGCACCTCAGGCCATCGCCGATATTTTTCAGCAAATCGGACAGGAAGTAAGTGAACTTGAAAAATATCACCCGCAAATAAAGAATCAACCTGGATTGCTAAAGGGTCATTTGAATTTTTTGGGTGAATTGATGATCGGTCACCTTCGCTACGGAACGCAGGGAAAGAATAAAGTAGAGTATTGTCACCCTTTCATCAACCGCGATACCATCCCCGCTCGAAACCTGGCCTTGGCCGGGAATTTCAACATTGTCAATGCAGACGAGTTGTATACTGCAATTGGTAAAGAGCCGCAAGAATCGGTTCGCTTCAGCGACCTCGCTGCCATGATCGAATTCATGTACACGCGTTTGTGCGAAGAGGATGAAAGTAGTCCGCACAAAATGAACATCGAGTCGGTACTCAAGCATACATTGCCGCAATTGGATGGAGGATATTTTGTGGGTGGTGCTACGGGCAGTGGTATTGGATTTTTATTCCGTGATGCACACGGTATTCGCCCTGCCTATTATTATATCGACGACGAAGTGATTGTAGGGGCCTCTGAGCGATCTGCCATACGTACCTGTTTCAATGTGGGTGAAAATGAAGTAAAGGAGTTGATGCCGGGACAGGCCCTGATCGTAAATGAGAAGGGTGAAATTGATTTAATGCAGATCCTGGAGCCAAAAACACGCTTGGCTTGTAGTTTCGAGCGGATCTATTTTTCGAGAGGCAGCGATGAGAAGATCTACCAGGAGCGACTGGCATTGGGTTATAATCTGAGTGAGCAGGTTTTGAATGCCATTGACCATGATCTAAAGAATACTAAGTTCTCATTCATTCCCAACACGGCCGAAGTGGCTTTTTATGGATTGCTGAAGGGGATGGAGGATTATTTGAATGAGATCAAATTCGAACGAATTCTCAGCTGGGGGAAAGACTACGATGAGGAAAAATTGCGCGAGATGATCAATCGAAAGATCCGAATTGAAAAGATCGCGATCAAAGATGTGAAGATGCGCACCTTCATCACAGAGGATGCCAGTAGAAATGAGATGGTGCAGCACGTGTATGATATTACGTACGGAACCATTCGTCCCAACGAAGACGCCTTGGTTGTGATCGATGATTCCATTGTTCGGGGTACTACGCTGCGCGAGAGCATCATTCGCATGCTTTCCCGTTTGAAGCCCAAAAAAATCGTAGTGGTTTCATCTTGTCCGCAAATCCGTTACCCCGATTGTTATGGAATTGATATGAGTAAGATGGGTGATTTCATTGCTTTCAATGCAGCAGTATCACTGGCCAAGAAAAAGCAATTGACTGGAATGATGGATGAATTGTTTACTCGTTGTCAGGCGCTAGCCGAAAACGATCAGTTGCATACGGTGAACCTGGTGAAAGAATTTTACGGACATTTTTCAACCGATGAATTGACTCAGGAGATTGCCGCCTTGATCACACCTCCCGATGTCAAGATTCCGGTGGAGGTCATTTTCCAGAACATCGAGAATTTACATAAGTCCTGCCCCAACAACCGCGGTGATTGGTATTTCACCGGTAACTATCCCACTCCGGGCGGCAACCGCGTGGTAAACCGCGCCTTCATGAATTACATGGAGGGAAGGAATGAGCGGGGGTATTAGGGGTTGAGGGGATTGAGTTGAGTGTTGAAGTTCTAGGTAAAATGTTCAACGTTTAACCTCAACCCTCACCTCCATCTCCTCAACTTCCTCAAGGCTGTTTATAGAAAACAAATTCTCGTTCCGACTCCTGAAAGAATTCCCACGTTTCACAGTTGCAGCTGACCGCAAATACGGAAGCGGGTTGCATGTAGTCAATACGTGCATCGGTGAGCATATTCGCGAAATGCGTGATGCCGTCGTTGTGTGAAACGATCAGTACGTTTTTCACGGTATCCGGGAGCGATCGGATCACGTTGAAAAAGATCTCGGGCGATGCGTGATAGAGGTCGCTTTGGAGTCGCACCATCGACTCCTCGATGTGCATTGCCTTACAAACTAGTTCAGTGGTTTGTCGGGTACGCTCAGCCGTGCTGGACAAGATCAGATTGAACTCCATGCCCGCTGAGTTTAACCATCCCCCCATCTCCAGTGCATCTTTCTCCCCCTTTTCAGTTAGCATGCGATCGAAGTCACGCTTGAGTGTATAAGGCGACTCTGTCTTTGCATGGCGCATGAGTACGAGGACACGTTTATGGATTAGGGTTGAGTGTTGAGATTCCAAGCAGTAATATTATGAGTATCCAAACTAACAACTTTACTTCAACATTATACTAAAAACAATCTACCTCAACCCTCAACCCCCATCTTCTCAACTCTCTTCCGGCTATTCAAATACACCCCCAAAAAGATCAACCCTGCTGCCAGTAATTTACCGGGGGTGGGATGATCGTTCAGAAAAATAATTGCGATGAGGGTAGCGAAGATGGGTTGAAAATAAATATAGGATCCTGTTATGCCCGCGCCGAGGATCTGAATGCCACGGATATTGAGTGAATATGCCAGATAGGTACCACAAAAAACCACTACGAACAGTGCCAGCCATTCAAGAGATGAGAGTCCAATCAATAATGCCTCTGCGCCTTGTGTGAGTCCGATCGGTATAATGCCAACCGCCCCAAACGTAAAAACCCATCGAATGACTTGTGTTGGCGGATAGTACTCCATTAATGGTTTTACTATAATAAAATAGATCGCGTAAGAGATGGCATTGATGATGATGAGCCCGTCGCCCAACAATGAATCTGCACCCATGTTGGATCGATCCATGATCAGTACAACGGCGCCGGTCAATCCCAGCAATAAACCGATTGCCTGAAGCCAGCGTAATTTTTCTTTTAGAAAAAAAACAGCCAGTCCCGTGATCACCAAAGGTGTACTCAACATCAGCAAGGCAGCGTGAATGGTAGAGGTAAGGGTCAGCCCCTTGATGAATAAGGTTTGGTTTAGAAAAATGCCGGTGAAACCGCAGGCGACCAATCGCATCCAATCCTGTTTTCGGATGGGTTTATCCTGATCAGATTTCACCAAAAAAGCCATGGCCCAGAACAACAATAAACTTCCTCCAACCCGAAATAGATTCACACCATACGGACCCAGCGGTTCGGGGGAAACAAATTGTACTAAACTTAGGTTCAGTGCAAAAAAGAAATTGGTGAACAGTACACCAAGATGGGCGCGGGTTTGTATAGTCATTCGGTCGCAAATTTATCATGCGAACCCAATTGATCTTCGAATCTTTTTATCGATTCACTCAACAGGTCATCTTGGTTGATACAAATGAATCCATGTTTATTATTTATCCAAGATGCTAAATATTCCTGTTCGGGCTGTCCGGGTGTTGGTATTAATATCGCTGGTTTCTTCAATGTGCTAAGATCCATCAGGGTGCTGTAGCCGCAACGCGTAATTACAAAGGCAGCTTCTTCGATCTCCTTTTGCATTTGATCCGTAGGCAAATGATCAAAAACCTTCCAATGTTCAGGTGCATGCAAGGACACTCCTTTTTGTGGCAAAGCACGGATCAGGGTGACTGCTCCTTTTCGATCAGCCAATTCCTTTATGCATTTTTCTTCGAGGAGACTTCGTTGTGGTTCCGGACCAGATAAAACGATGGTGATCTTATCTGGAATAATGGTGTGGTTTCGGTAGTGGAAACGACTAAGGGGACCAATATATTTGGTTGGTACACGGGTTTTGTACGTAGGGTGACCCAAGGCACCGCTGAGGGTTGATCCATCTGCATGGTCCGGGATCCATACTTCCTGAAAATTTTTAAGCAATCGTCTTTTAATGTACTGCAGGATGCGATCGGCCCAGGGAGAAAGACCCGACCTCAATCCCAATTGATGCGTCAGCAGGATGTTATATGCAGCCGGATGGTGCAATCCATAGCGATTGTCAGAAATAACTTGATCTATGGGTTGGTTGGTGCAGAATTGGTTTATCCATTTTTTCTCAGCACTTATTTGCTTCAATAATGCCGGAAGTTGTTTGAGGATCGACCAGTGAAAACCTCTTTTTGTTCGGGCATATCGTACGGGATGTGCCGGTATCTCGTTATAGGGCAATTCAGGAAAACTGCTGTGCAAGAGGTAGCCGGAGGGGCCGCTGCCTGCCAGAAATACCTGATTTCCCTCATCCATTAGGCCCTGGATCAAGGGGATACAGCGGGTAGCATGTCCCAAGCCCCAATCGAGTGGAGCAACCAATACCCTTTTTGAGTTGTTATTTTTTTTGTCCGGCATATGAAACCGGGCTCAAAATAGTTTTATTTTGAAAGCCGAATCGCATGCGACCCTTATACAAAACGATTTTTGTACTGATCCTCTCCGTAGTATTGCTTTCCTGCAATCGGAATTATTATTCCGGTTCGGGCAAAAACAGTAAAAATTGTGGATGCCCCAGCAATAGGGGTATGTAGTTTAACCGCATATGCAACGGGTTTCAAAACATCATTTGTTGGTCCTTTTTGGGGATCCCTCGATTGTAGAGCATCTTCGAATGACCCAATGGCTGTGCGCTCAATTGAGCGATGAGGATTTTGCTCAGGCCTATCAGTTGGTCGATCGCAATCACATTACGTTATCGATACGCAAGATCCAAAAGGAGGCCAGCCGCAGCGAACTCCGTCCTTTCCGTTTTTTGATTGGTAAGAATTGATCAGGGGCGAATAAGCCCATTTAATGCCGCTGCCAATTTTCCAAGCATGGCATCGATTTCTTCTTTTTTGCAAGTGCCTACGCTGAGACGATACCATGGGTTCTCTCGATCGCTTCCAAAGGCATAGAACGGAACGATGGCCAGTGAGGCTTCGTTCAACAGAAACTGCGTGATTTCAGCTTGTGATTTCAGCTGGGTTCCATTAGTTTGTTTCCATCCGGTCAGATCAACCTTCACAGTGAGATAGATCGCTGCTTCGGGCACAATGGCATCAATGGGGAATCCGGCTTTTTTCAGTTCAATGATTCCGTCGTGAATACGAGTGAGTCGATGCAGTACTTCCGATTTGAAATGAGATAAGTATCGATCGATGGAGGGGAAGTCCTGTAGATAATCAGCCAATCCTTTTTGCTCTGCCATGGGCGCCCAGGCACCCATGTGCGTGAGAATGGATTTCATTTTGGCGATCACGGGTGCGGGACCCATGCCCCAGCCAACGCGCAGTCCGGTGGAGGCAAATACTTTACTGATGGCATCCACAAAAATGGTGAACTCCTTCATGGCAGGTCGCAAAGAAACCGGATCGTAGTGTTGAATGTCGCCGTACGTGAGGTGCCAATACATCTGATCGAACATCACGTATAATTTCTTTTCTCCCGGTCCGCGTCTTGCGTTCTCCTCCAATATCAGGTCGCAGATCGCCTCTAGTTCTTCGCGGCGAAACGTGGTGCCGGTCGGATTTTGCGGAGAGCAAAGGGCCAACAGTGTTGCCCCGCGCAGATGCGGTTTGAGTTCAGCTGCGGTAGGCATAAAATTATTTTCTGCCTTTGCCTCCAATACGATGTGTTCCCCATCCACGAAATGCGTGTAGTGATTGTTATTCCAGGAAGGAACTGCGTATACAATTTTATCTCCCGGGTCGCAAACGGTGCGGAAGATGGTATAGATCAGCGGTCTGCCGCCAGATGCAACCAGAATTTCAGACAGATCGTAATCGAGTACCTGATAATGCTTGATAAATGATTTAAGCGCCTGACGCAACTCGATATTTCCCTCGGCCATCGGGTAGTTGGTATGCTTTTCCTGATAGGCTTTCTCAATGTGTGCTTGGAGTTCAGCGGGAATGGGAAAAATGGAAGGATCAAAATCTCCTACTGTGAAATTGTATACCGATGCTCCTTGGCGAATTTTCTCTTTGATCTCAGCGCCCAGTTTGACTATCTCAGATCCGATCAGGGTCTCGGCCAGTTGGGAAAGTTTAGGCGCTTTCATGGTGCGAAATTATGAGAAAACGTAGAGAGTAGAGGGTAGAGGGCCAGACGGTTAGTGGTATTTGCTCTTAGCAGTTATAAGTTTAATGTTGTGGATCATGTTCGTGTATTCCTTTGAACGGCTGGAAGTTTGGCGTTTGTCTATGGATCTTACTGCCGAGGTTTATGCCGTTACCAATAAATTTCCCTTTCGGGAGCAGTATGGGTTGAGTCATCAGGTAAGACGTGCTGCAGTCTCTGTATCATCGAATCTTGCAGAGGGATCCGGACGTACTTCTAAGAAAGATCAAGCACATTTCTTCAGTATGGCCTATAGTAGCCTGATGGAAGTCTTGAACCAACTGATCCTCTCTAGGAGGATCGGATATGTTGATGAGATCGAACTGGCGTCCCTCCGATCGGCTATAGAGACATTGTCTAAAAAAATCGCCGCTCTTCGAAAGACCGCCCTAAACCCTAAACCCTCTACCCTCTACCCGCTACTTCTTAAAATCGAGAATCACCCCATTGATACAATAACGCAATCCCGTAGGGGGCGGACCATCATCAAATACATGTCCCAAATGCGCTTTGCAGCGACCACACTGCACTTCCGTGCGGGTCATGCCGTGGGTGTAATCAGGAGTATATATAATATTTCCTTTGCCAACCGGTTCATAGAAACTGGGCCATCCGCATCCGCTGTCGAATTTCGTATCGCTTTTGAACAACGGATTGCCACAAGCTGCGCAGTAGTATGTGCCCACCTCTTTGTGCTTTTCAAATGGACTGGTCCAAGGACGCTCCGTTCCCTTCAAACGCGCGATATAAAACACATCGGCCGGTAAAAGTTTTTTCCATTCGGCTTCGGTCAAATTGACTTTTGCGGTGTCGGTGTTTGAATAAACGGGGTTCTTTTTTTCCATAATTGGATTTGTAGCAGGATTGTTTTTTTGCTGCGCTCCGCAGTGCAACGCGGAAAGGGACATCAAAACAAGTCCGGCGATGGATAGGAGGTTTTTCACAGGGCAAAATTGATGGATTTCCGCCTAAAATCCGTACTGACAGTTGTTAAGGGGGAATCATTTTTTCCCTCGGAAAATCGGTCTTTCTGCGATAAATTTGCCTCAATTCGAATTCACCCACCCCCATGTTTAACCTTGTTCTATTTGGCCCTCCGGGCAGCGGTAAGGGCACTCAGTCCGACCATCTCGTAGCTCGTTATGGACTTAAACACCTGTCCACCGGAAACCTGCTGCGCGCAGAAATCGCTGATCAAACCGTACTCGGACTCGAAGCCAAGCGCTACATCGATGCCGGTCAACTCGTTCCCGATGCAGTGGTCATAGGCATGGTAGGGGCTTATTTTGATCAAAATCCGGATGCGGCGGGCTTTCTGTTCGACGGGTTTCCCCGTACCGTGGCTCAGGCCGAAGCGCTCGACAACCTCTTGAAACAACGCAATACTTCCATCGCCCTGGTGCTCGCTCTGGAAGTATCCGAGGAAGAATTGGTTCGCCGCTTGCTGAACAGAGGCAAAACATCCGGCCGCAGCGACGACAGCGATGAATCCGTCATACGGAAACGGTTTTCCGTTTATATGGCAGAGACTAGTCCGGTCGCGGGGTACTATCAACAAACCGGAAAATTCAAATCCATACCCGGAGAGGGAACGGTGGAGGGCATCGGAGAAGCCCTTTGCAGCGCCATCGACGCCGTTCGTTAATCCAATTCGTTTCGGGAACGCTTGAGGATCATTCTTTCCTCCTCGGAAAGGCTTTCCATTCCTTGCTGACTGATCTTATCCAAAATCGCATCGATCCGCTCTTGCGTGATGTTCGCCGTTTTCTTGAAAGGCGGGTGGTTGGACATATAAAACAGTTTTCCCTTGGAGGGACGATTGATTTGTTTGTCCGGATTGAACAGGTCATTGAACCAGTCGAATAATCGACTCATCCAATCGGTGAGATCGATTCCTTCCCGCAAAATCAAATAGTAAACCAAACCCGCTACTAATCCCGACACCTGCGGCAATGCCCCTGCCAGCGTGTAACTACTGAGACTGCTGATGGCCGACAGCATGTAAAAAAGGGTCAACCCCCACAACGGAATGCCTCCACTCAGAAGCGGGAAAATGCGGTAATAAGGTGAAATAAAGGTGGTGGCAACGGCAATGGCACCCACGCCCGCCGTAGCGCCGAAATAATATTCATTGGATCCGGGCAACAACAAGAATGTGATGCATCCAAAGATTGATCCGTAAAGAAACAGCGGGATGATCTTTCGGTTTCCGCTGAGGTCTTGCAGGATGTATCCAAATACCCAAAGCCAGAGCATGTTTCCGAAGATCGTCCACACACTGAGGTGTGAAAATGGAGCGGTGAGTAAGGTCCAGGGCCTTGACAGCCATTCTCCCCAGGTATTGGGCAATCCGAACCAGACGAAAAATTGCCGCGTAAAATCGCCCAGCGCCTTGGCTTCATCGGGACGGGTAAAATAGAAATAAGTCCGCGCCATCATCAGTCCAATAAAAACGGTGAGATGGATGGCAATGAGTCGGGTCAGCGCATTTTTGCGATCGCCCAGTGAAAGTCGTTCTTGATAGTATTCCGGGAGCGGCATGGAAGGGGTTACTTACAATCAATACAACGATTGCCGATTCGTTTTGTTCCAATAAAGTACCAACAAGAATCCGGTCAGCGCACCTCCTAAGTGTGCAAAATGCGCAATGTTGTCTCCACTGAGGTTAGCTACGCCGCCAAACAGATCGATGCAGGCCAATCCGATCACCGCCCATTTTGCTTTTACGGGGAACGGAATGAACATGATGAATAATTCAGTATTTGGGAATGTGTAAGCAAAAGCAGCCATCACACCCATGATCGCCCCGGAAGCACCCACGGCAGGTGCCAGGAACCCGGCTTGGCTGACCAACGCACGCATCGTGGCTTCATCTTCGGCATAGTATGCCTCATAGAGTTCTTTCATTACAGCCGGGTCAAATCGTAAATGCTGTATCAGCAGATGACAGGCAGCTGCTCCAATTCCACATAGCAGATAGAAAAATAAAAAACGTTTTGCCCCCCAGTAATTCTCCAATATTCGACCAAACATCCAAAGCGTGAGCATATTGAAGAGGATGTGAAAGATCACCTGCGGGGAATGGGCGAACATATGCGTGGCGATCTGATAGGGTCTGAAATCAGGTGCATCAACCGGATATAAAGCCAGTATTTGAGTGAGCTGATATTGATCATCAAGCACCACTTGTGAGAGAAAAACCAGTGCGTTGATAATGATCAGGTTCTTGACTACGGGGGGGAATGAATCTGGTCTCGTGAATTCGAATGACATCACGCAAAGTTAGGACATGGTGCGGGTTAAACGGAGTTGTACCACGTTTTCGATATGTAGCGTATGCGGGAAAAGATCCACCGGTTGCACGCGGGTCACTGTGTATTTCTCCGCCAAGCGTTGCAAATCGCGGGCCTGCGTGGCCGGGTTGCAACTTACATATACGACCAAGGGCGCTTCCATATCGAGGATCTTCTGAACCAACTTATCGTGCATGCCGGCTCGAGGCGGATCGGTAATGATCACATCAGGTCGTCCGTGTTGCTCAAAAAAAGCATCGTCGCATATATCAATCACATCACCGGCAAAAAAGGAGGCATGTGATAAATGATTCAACTGTGCATTCAGCTTTGCATCGTCTATGGCTGCTTCAATGAGCTCCACGCCAATGATCTTTTTGGCCTGACCACTTACAAAAATCCCAATGCTTCCGGTTCCACAATACAGGTCATATACCGTTTCATTGCCCGTCAATTCGGCAAAGGAGCGGGTTACCTGATACAGCACTTCTGCTTGCTGAGTGTTGGTTTGAAAGAAAGAGGTGGGACCAATCTTGAAAGAAAAATTTTCGAGCGTTTCGATCACATAGCCCGGACCTTTCCATACAACCGGTTTAAGATCCGCGATGCTGTCGTTCCATTTTAGATTGATCGTATAGAGCAGGGTTGTAATCGTTGGAAATGCATCGCTCCCTGCTTGCATGAGTGTATCAATCTTTCTCTGATCTTCTTCCCCCACGATCACGTTCACCATGATTTCCCCGCTTCTACAAAGTCGGAGTTGCAGATTGCGCAGAAATCCTACGTGTGCGCGAATGTCATAAAAGGTCCAATCCTGCTGCTCGGCAAGCGCACTGATGAAACGACGGATCTCGTTGGTAGGTTCGACTTGCAGGTGACAGGTTTCAATTCGTACCACTTTATCGAAAAAGCCGCGGGCATGAAATCCAGCCGCTCCTCGAGAAGGGGTTGGATCCGCTGTTTCATTCATTTTTTCTTTGGGAACGAATTCGCGGCTGCCAAATGTGTATTCGATCTTGTTTCGGTAATGGCGTTGTTGCGTTGCGCCCAAAATAGGTTCGATCTTCGGAAGCGGAATGCGTCCGATCCGTGTAAGCACATCGATTACCTGTTGGTGTTTATACTGCTGTTGCTTTTCGTAGGGCAGCATTTGCCATTGACAGCCCCCGCAGGTTCCGAAATGTTCGCAAAAAGGCGTGGTGCGATCGGCTGAATATTCTCGGTATCGAATGGGGAATCCTTCAGCCCAATCCTTTTTATTCTTAGTCAATTTCAGATCCACCACGTCGCCCGGCACAGCATGTTCAACAAAAATCACTTTTCCTTCCACCCTCGCCAGACTCTTTCCCTCAGCCGCATAGCCTTCCACCAACAGGTTTTCAAGAATGGGCAGGGGTTTTTTGCGGGACATGACGCAAATATAGTTGAGTGATGGGTGTTGAGGGTTGAGGTTTAGTGTTGAGTCGATGCAGGTAGAGAATGTTAATCGTCCAACATTAACCGTTAAACCTCAACTCTCAACCCCCAACCTTCTCAACGATTCTTTATCTTTACTTCCTATAAAAATGACCAAAAAACTACTCTTTCTAACGGCCCTTTTTGCGGGGATTATTGCGCAGGCCCAATCAAATGGCTATGCCATACAAGTCACCTTCAAGCCATTCAAGGATCAATACATTTACCTGGGCCATTATTTCGGGAAAACCTATCCCATTGTTGACTCCATTAAATTGGATGCGAAAAGCAAGGGGGTATTTAAAGGAGATAAGCCACTGCCTGGAGGAATCTATCTGATCGGATATCCGAATAAATCCGGGTTCTTTGAGATCCTGATCGATAAGCAGCAAAATTTTAGCATCATTGCCGATACTGCAACATTGGCACAGACGATCCAATTCCAAAATTCTCCAGACAACATTGCCTTTTTGAACTATCAGCAGTCCATGCGTCGATTTGGTATGTCGATTCGTGAATTGCAAGAGCGATTGAAATTGGGTGGTCCCGATACCATGCAGCTCCGCAATCAGATCATGGCGATCGATCGTCAAATGAATGATTATCGGATCGAGCTCATCAAGAATGAAGGGAACACGCTGCTGGGTACACTGCTACAGGCTATGCGTGAGCCGCAACTCCCTGATTCACTCAAAATGCCCACCAACGCGGCCGATTCACTCGCTGCTTTCCGTTATTTCAAGAATAACTATTTCGACGGCGTCAATTTTTGGGATGGTCGGCTTGCCTACACCCCCTTCTTCGATGAAAAGATCGAGCGTTATTTCAAGCAATTGGTCACCCCGGATCCGGATTCCGTTATTCGGGAGATCGATAACATGATGGCGTTTGCACAGATCAATTCCGAGATGACGCGTTTTCTGCTCGTCAAATTTCTCAATCGATACATCGCTCAGCAATACATGTGGGAGGATGCCGTATTCGTACATCTCTACGAGAAATACATCTCCAACAAAACCTATCCCTGGCTCGATGAGAAAGGAAGAAAAATGGTTCAAGACCGTGCGTATAGCTTGATGGGAAATATTCTAAAGTCTCCCGCTGCAGAAGTGGAGCTTCCAGACTCTACGGGTAAAATGCAGGCACTATATGCACTTACCAATGAATATACATTGTTGGTTTTCTGGGATCCAACCTGTGGACATTGTAAGGAAACACTGCCTCGCATCGACTCGATCTACCGCGCCAAATGGGCTAAATTAAATATTGGAATTTACGCCATTGCAAAAGAGACAGAGGGCGATAAGAAAATGTGGACTGACTTCATCCAGCAAAATCAGCTACAAGGATGGACACACGTGTATTATTCCAAGCAGACGGAAAAACAACGCATTGATAGCGGCATTCCTGGTTACTCACAGCTTTTTGATATTCAATCCTTCCCAACCCTATACCTGCTCGATCGAAGCAAAAAGATCATTGCTAAGAAGCTCACTTTTCAACAAATGGATGAGATATTAGATATTCAACGGGCAAGGCAGAACTAAGACTTAAATCTGATTCTATGAGTCGATTTTTTTTCTTGCTGGTGTGTTGCTGGGTGATACTGACATCTGTGCATGCACAAACCCTGCTCACCTATGGCAGACACAGTGTAGATGCCCAAGATTTTTTAAAGGCATATAAACGTAATCACCCCGATACCACTCAAGATAAGCAAGCCTCGATGCGTGCCTATCTAGATCTTTATGTAAATGCAAAGATGAAAATTCGGGAGGCCTATGCTCGTCGCTTGGATACGCTTTCCCATATCCGACAGGAAGTAGAGAATCTTCGTGTTCAGTTGGTCGATAAATACATGGCCGATCCCGTTTTGCTCGAGCGCCTGAAAAGAGAAGCATTTCAGCGAAGTCAAACCGATCGGGAGGTTGCCCATCTTTTTATTGCATTTCAAACCAATGTGCAGGCGATTGACACCGCGCGCGCCAATCGCCAAAAAGCAGCCGTTGAAAAACAGTTACAGGCTGGAAAATCTTTTTTTGACCTCGTGCAAACGTACTCGGATGATCCTCCAGCCGCAAAAAATCAAGGAAAGATCGGATTTATCACTGCCTTCACGCTGCCCTATGAAATGGAAACAGCCATCTACCAAACACCAGTGGGCAAAACCAGTTCATGGGTCCGTTCAACTGCCGGATATCATCTGTTTTATGTGATGCAGGAGCGATCGGCCGTAGGCACCGTTCGGGCCAAACAAATCCTGTTAGCCCTTCCACCCAATGCTGATGCAACAGAAAAAAATCAAATAGAGCGGCTCTCCGATTCCTTGTATCAGGTATTGAAAAAGGGTTCAGATCTTGCAGCACTTGCACGGCTGTATAGCAACGATTATGTTTCCGCAGCCAGCGGTGGTGCGCTAACCCCCTTTGGAGTAGGAGAGTACGATCCGGTTTTTGAGAGCAACGTGTTGGCCATTGCTACCAACAACGACTTTGCTGCTCCTTTCCAAACTGCACATGGATGGCATATTGTGCAGCGGGTATCGATCACAAAGCCATCTGCCGATCTGGATGCATACGAAACACAGCAGCTGCTGGATCAAAAAGTAAGAGCGGATGACCGTTGGCGTACGGCTAAAGATTTTATTTATGAGTTGATCCGCACACAGGCAGGCGTGCGCCGCGGCAATTATGATGAGCAGGCAGTTTGGTCCTATGCCGATAGCTTGCTCGACAGAAAGCCGGCAACGGCCGCTGCCAAAACCATTCAACCCAACATGGTGCTACTCACCATCGGTAAAAATAATGCACAGCAAACCTATTCGGTCAGTGACTGGATCCAGTATGTCACCAATTATCGTTTCCAGCCCGACGGCAATGGACCCAAGCCTTTGGTACAAATGCGGGATGAGTGGGAGCAATATGCCATGACCGAGTACTATAAAAACAATCTGACACTATTCAATGCGGAATACAGGGAGCAGCTGACTGATTTTAAAGAGGGCAATCTCTTTTTCGAGATCATGCAACAAGAGGTGTGGAATAAGGCTCAATCCGATACAGTCGGTCAGCGACGCCTCTATCAATCCCAAAAAGAAAAATACAACTGGAAGCAAAGTGCAGATGTGATATTGTTCTTTTGTTCTGATGTGTCGGCTGCTAATGAATTGTATGCAAATATTCAGGCTCGTCCCGCTAATTGGAAAAAAGAATCACTTGCTTTTTGGGAACGCGTTTTCACCGACTCGGTACGGTTGGAGTGGCAGCAGATCCCTAATTTGGGCAGTCGCATACCCACTTCTGGTTTGCTCATCGAGCCACTGATCAATCAGACCGATAACAATGCAACTTTTGCTTATGTCCTGCGGACCTATCCGGAGCCCGTTTCTCAAACATTTGAAGAGGCCAGAAGCACGGTAATCAACGACCTGCAACTGGAGATGGATAAGAAATGGGAAGCAGCGTTGCGAAAAAAATATCCGGTGAAACTGGATGAAAAAGTCTTCGCAAGCTTGTTGAAGTAGTACTGATCAGATTTGTCCTACCACATCTGCAATGAGCTGCGGACGGCCCAGCGTATAATAGTGCAGTACCGGCACGCCGCTTTTTTTCAGTTCGCGTGATTGCATCAACAACCACTCAGCCCCTACTTTTTCTACTTCAGCATCAGTTTTGCACTTGTGAACCGCGTTTGCCAGATCCGTAGGCAAGTCGATGTGGAAGGTTTTGGGCAGTACCGTCAGTTGTTTTTTGGAGTAGATGGGTTTTAGTCCCGGTATAATGGGAACATTGATGCCCATCTCACGGCAACGCTCTACGAAGGCATGGTATTTCTGGTTGTCGAAGAACATCTGTGTTACGATGTAATCTGCTCCCAGCTCCACTTTCTTTTTCAAATACTGCAGATCTGTATCCATGTTAGGGGCCTCGAAATGTTTTTCGGGATAACCTGCCACGCCAATACAGAAAGCAGTTTTATGTGAATCGCGAATATCCTCCTCCAAATAAATACCGTCGTTCAGATCGGCTACTTGTTTCAACAAGTCGGATGCGTATTTATGTCCGCCGGGCTCCGGCTCAAAACTCATTTCATTTTTGGCCGCATCCCCCCGAAGGACCAGCACGTTGTCAATCCCCAAATAATGCAGGTTGATCAATGCGTCCTCTGTTTCATTTACACTGAATCCGCCGCAGATCAGGTGCGGAACCGTATCCACGTTGTATTTATTAAGGATGGCCGCACAGATACTTTCCGTTCCGGGTCTCTTGCGAACGACTACTTTTTCAAATCCGCCATCAGGACGTTTTTTGAAAACGTGCTCGCTTCGGTGATAAGTGACGTTGATGAAAGCCGGTTTGTGCTCCATCAGCGGGTCGAGGTGTTTATACAACGCATCAATGCCCTTGCCTTTGAGCGGGGGCAATACCTCAAAAGAGATAAGAGTATCCTTGGCCTGCTTAATGTGATCGATCACTTTCATTGCGCACAAAAATAATGAATATGGCCCTAAGCCCCGAATCGTTAAAAACGTCATTGGCCGCGCGCAAGGCCTTAAATTTGCCTTATGTCCATCGCCATACAAACCCGCGACCTCGTCAAGCGATACGGATCCCGTACGGTGGTCAATCAGGTATCCTTCCAAGTGTCGCAGGGAGAGATCGTCGGATTGTTGGGACCGAACGGAGCCGGCAAAACAACCTCGTTTTATCAGGTGGTTGGACTAATCAAGCCCGACTCTGGTAACGTTTTTCTTGATGGAGAAGACATCACCTCTCTGCCCATGTACAAACGGGCGCAAAAAGGAATCGGGTACTTGCCTCAGGAGGCTTCTATCTTTCGAAAACTCAGTGTAGAGGATAATATACTTGCCGTATTGGAGATGAAGAACTATTCTAAGCAAGAGCAACGCGATCGGCTCGAATCATTACTTGATGAGTTTCGTTTACAGCATGTACGGAAAAGTATGGGTGATGTATTGAGTGGAGGCGAACGCCGTCGGACCGAGATCGCCCGGGCCCTGGCCGTAGATCCCAAATTCATTTTGCTGGATGAGCCCTTTGCCGGTATCGATCCGATCGCGGTAGAGGATATTCAATCAATCGTAGCCCGACTCAAATACCGAAACATCGGTATCCTGATCACCGATCACAATGTGACGGAGACACTATCGATTTGCGACCGTGCTTATTTACTGATCGAGGGAAAAATCTTCAAGGATGGATCCGCTGAGGAGCTAGCGGCAGACGAACAGGTAAGAAGCCTGTATTTGGGACGAAATTTCGAATTGAAACGAAAAGATTGGATCTATGAGGAAGCTATGCAGGTGGGTCCGAAGACCGATCACTCCTCCAACTATCAATAATACCTTCCTACACCCCTCATGGATTTTCGCACGTTTCCCAAAATTGAATTGCATCTGCACCTGGATTGTAGTTTGAGTTTTTCTGTCATCAAACAGCTGGATCCAGCCATAACGGAGGAGGACTATCGCAGGGACTTTGTCGCGCCTCCCCGCTGCAGTGATCTGGTCGATTACATTCGTCGAGCCGAAAAAGCCCTTGAATTCATGCAAACTCGCGAGCAGCTTCGAGCTGTTACACTGGACTTATTTGATCAACTGCAGCAGGACGGACTTATTTACGCTGAGATACGATTTGCTCCCTTGTTACATATGAGGAAAGGTCTGAGTCCTACGGAAATCGTTACGGCCGTGGAATCGGCCACCCGTGAAGGGATTGAACGAACCGGTGTTGAAGCGGGTCTGATCTTGTGTACCCTTCGGCATTACAACGAGGAGGAAAGTATGACCACGGTGAAATTGGTGGAAGCTTTTCAGGGTACAAGGGTGGTAGGTTTTGACATAGCGGCCGATGAAGCGGGTTATCCGATCGATGAGCACGTAAAGGCTTTTGAATATGCGCGCGAAAAAGGGATCGCGTGTACAGCTCATGCCGGAGAGGCCTGTGGTCCTTCCAGTGTATGGGAGACACTGAAGCATTTTCGTCCCAGCCGTATAGGTCATGGTGTCCGTAGCATTGAAGATTCTTCCCTCATGACGCACTTAAAAGAGCACGATATACACTTGGAGGTTTGTCCGACCAGCAATTTGCAGACCAACATTTATGACCGGATTGAGGAACATCCGGCTGATCGGATTTTTCGCACCGGTGTATCCATGAGTGTCAATACTGATGCCAGAACCGCTACGCCTACAACTCTGTCAAATGAATATGCTTTGTTGCAGCGGGTGTTTGGTTGGACCTTGGCCGATTTTCGTCGGTGCAACCTGGAGGCCATTCGGCATTGTTTTGCCACTCCGGAACTAAAATCCGTCTTACAAGAACAAATCGAAGCCGCTTACCCCGGCCCCTGATCGCTTTCATCTACCTCGGACATATGCTTATTAGGAAAATGATTTATTTTTCATTGCGATGAACCTTCTCTCCCCGGCCATCTCGTCCCTTGCCCGTATGCGCAGTTGGCGCATTGATGCCTGGCGTGACAATCCAATGGATGCGCAGCGGGATGTATTGCAGGAGTTGGTCACCGCAGCCCAATACACTGAATTTGGGAGACAATATCAATTCTCAACCCTATTCAATATTCGCTCTTTTAAGGATACGGTGCCGGTGCATGAGTATGAGGACCTCAAGCCATATATCGATCGGATAATGCAAGGGGAGCAGAATGTTCTTTGGGATACACCGATCCACTGGTTTGCCAAAAGCAGTGGCACTACCAGTGATCGAAGCAAATTCATTCCCATCAGTCAGGAGAGTTTATCCAACGGACACTACAAAGCATCGAAGGATGTACTCACTATGTATTATCAATTTCATCCTGATTCCAATCTGCTTACCGGGAAAGGGTTGGTGATCGGTGGTAGTCATACCTTGCATGCAGTTAATCCCGAAGCACAATACGGCGATCTAAGTGCGGTGCTGCTTCAAAACTCACCTTTCTGGGGCCATTGGCTTCGTACGCCTGACTTGAGTATTGCTTTGATGGATGAGTGGGAGTCGAAGATCGAAAAGTTGGCAGCCGCTACCATTTCGGAGAATGTTACTTCCATTTCCGGAGTACCTACGTGGACCTTGGTGCTGTTCCGTCGTATCCTTGAGATCACCGGTAAATCGGCCATGTGTGAAGTTTGGCCCAATTTGGAATTATATCTACACGGTGGTGTTTCCTTTACACCTTACCGATCACAGTTTGAAAACATTATAGGAAAGTCCATACATTATCTAGAGATGTACAATGCCAGCGAAGGATTCTTTGCTGCGCAGGATCGTCCCGATAGCAACGGCATGCTGCTGTTTCCCGATCACGGGATCTTTATGGAATTCATGCCGCTTTCTGAATATGGAAAGAAGCATCCGCTAACGGTTGGCTTAGATAAAGTGGAATTGGGAAAGCAATATGCTTTGATCATTTCCACCAATGGCGGACTTTGGCGGTACCTGATCGGAGATACGGTCCAATTTACGCAGCTGAATCCGTATCGGATCAAGGTCAGTGGCCGACTGAAACATTATATCAATGCTTTTGGGGAAGAAGTGATCGTCGATAATTCTGATCGGGCCATTGCATTGGCATCGGCTGCTACCAATGCAGTTGTATCAGATTATACGGCGGCACCCGTTTACTTTTCTGCGGAAGGAAATGGTGCTCATGAGTGGATCGTTGAATTTGAGCATAGGCCCGACTCAATGGAACGTTTCATTGAGGTGCTTGATCAATCTTTGCAAGCCGTCAATACCGACTATGAAGCCAAGCGACAAAAAAGCATTGCACTAAGAATGCCGTTGGTACATGCTGCTCGTCCGGGACTGTTTGCCGACTGGCTAAAAGGGAGAGGGAAGTTGGGTGGACAACACAAAGTACCTCGACTCAGTAACGAGCGTACACTCATGGAGGAACTGCTTTCCATGAATAAGGCCTAATTTTACCGCCACTCAAACTACTGCATATGAAATTGCTTGAAGGAAAAGTTGCCATTGTAACCGGTGCCGCGCGTGGAATCGGTGAAGCCATTGCCATCCAAATGGCTGAGCAAGGAGCAAACATTGCTTTTACTTATGTGAGTGACAGCAGTGCGGAAAGAGCGGCCTCGCTGGAACAAAAACTCCAATCAATGGGGGTGAAGGCCAAAGCATGGAAAAGCAATGCCGGCGATGCAGCCCAATGCGAATCCTTTGTAAACGAAGTATTACAGCTTTTCGGGCAAATTGATATTCTGGTCAATAATGCCGGTATTTCCAAGGATAATCTGTTGATGCGTATGACCAATGAGCAGTGGGATCAGGTGATCCAAGTGAATCTGAATAGTGTTTTCTACATGACCAAGCAGGTGATCCGTCCTATGATGAAAGCCCGCAATGGTGTAATCATCAATATGAGTTCCATCATTGGGGAGATCGGAAATGCTGGACAAGCCAGTTATGCCGCCAGTAAAGCCGGCATCATCGGATTTACCAAGTCTGTTGCCAAGGAGCTCGGCAGCCGAAATATTCGTTGCAATGCGATCGCACCTGGTTTCGTAGAGACCGATATGACCCAATACCTGAAAGATGGTGAGGGGGCCGAGAAATACAAAGCCGGCATTCCGCTCGGAAAATTTGCTACTGCATCTGACATTGCCAATGTAACCGTGTTTTTAGCCAGTGATATGGCCTCATACATCACGGGGCAAACGATCAGCGTTTGTGGAGGGTTGAATATTTGATAAGTCCGCTGCCTCAAAATTTTTGCGCTGATCAGCTTGCTAATCAATTCATGCTAAGTTGTTTTCTGTATTTTGATCAGATAGTCAAATAGGTTTTCTCCTGCCTGTAAGTTTAATTTCTTTCGAAGCCTGTATCGGCTGATCTCCACACCGCGCACAGAGATATTAAGCAATTGAGCAATTTCTTTGGAGCTCAGGTTCATTCGTAAGAAGGAGCAGAGCTTGACTTCGTTCGGACTGATGTCGGGATGTCTCGATTTCAACTGCATTACAAAATCACTGTGTACTTTATCGAAGTGCTTTGCGAACTGGTCCCATTCCTGATCGATCTGTTCATCCTCCTCCAGCTGTTTGATCATTTTTTTTACTTCTGTCTGCGCTGCGGGAACATCTACGCGGCGCATCAATTGACTCAATTCTGCTTTAAGTCGAGAGATGAGTTCTCCTTTTTTTACCAGGTGCATGGCGGAGGCCGCTAGTTCTGAATTTTTGAATTGAATCTCTGACTCAAGGGTTTGACTACGTATGGCGATGAGTTCACCCTCTGCTCTGCTTTTTTCCAACTCCAATATGTACTGCATTTTTCGCTGTTCCTCTTCAAAGAGTTGCTGTTGTTTTTTGAATTTATTCTGTTGGTATCGATACCGCCATGCAATAAGACCTCCTCCGAGTGCTGCGTAAATGATCCATGCCAGTGGTGTACGATACCAAGGGGGCAGCAGCTCAAAAACAAAACTGTTGGTATCTGATTCAATGCCCAGGTTGTTTCTGACCTTGACTTCAAAACGGTATTTCCCCGGGGGTAGGTTTGTAAACTCTTTTTCTGTTCGCTTAGACCATTCTGACCAGCGATCCTCAAAGCCTTCTAGTCGATAACTGTACTCGAGCGATTCTGGGTCTGTATTAGGAGGTGAACTAAACTCAAAGCGAATATTTTTTTCGTTTGGATGGATCGTGAACGATCGTGTAGCATCCAGCTGACCAAAGCCGCCAAATAAAATGCTATCGCCTTGAAGTCCGATTCGAACACCTCTGATGCTGACCTGCATTTTTTCCTGCTGCTGTCTGTACTTCAGCAGGTTCACGTGATAGAGTCCGGCCTCTCCTGCCAGAAAAACATTTTGTTCGTTATATGGGTAGATGAACTCAAACCCGCTCAGCAATTTATTTTTCAACTCAGGCAGGTACATTACGAGCGAGGTTGTTTTGGACCGATCGATCCATCCAACGGTTTTTTCGTGGATGAACCATATGTTTCCTTGGCTGTCTTCTTGCAAGTAGCGGATGCTTTGATTACCCAATAGTTCTTTGTATGCAGGATCTGGTTCAAATCTGTTTGCTTTTGCGTCGTATCGGTATACTCCTTTTTCTGTGCCCACCAGCAATTGCTCTCGTACCTTGAAGATGTGATTGTTCAGTCGGGAGGGCAGTCCGTTTTTTTCGGTGTATGTTTTCCAAGTTTGATTACTATCGACCCCATTGTCATTTAAGCGAAAAACACCGTGGTAGGGGTGAGAGACCCAAATATTGTTTTCCCCATCGATCACTACATATCGGGATGACTCTTCAAAGGGATAGAATATTTTGCCTGGCTTGAATTGATCACCATTGAATTCAAAATATTGGAGTCCTTTATAATTACCCGCTAGAACGCGTTCCGTGGGATAGGTAGCGCTCATTGCTTTGAAGTTCCAAAAGCCCAAACCGGATTGGATGGGGGAAGCCGAGCCGGCACGAATACGGAACATTCCCTCATGGTGTCCCAGCAGTACTTGATTATTGATTTCTGCAAGTGACCATGCCTGCCCATTGGTATTTTCTATTCGCTGAAACGGTTGTTGACTAAAGCTCAGATCTGCCAATTGCTCGAGGGTAGTCATCCAAGTTCCATTGGAGGTGCCAATGTAGAGGATGCCGTTTTGGATCAGTGTTGTGTAGGCTGTGGCATTCCCTTCGGTTGGATCGATGCGTTTGATGGGACTGTTGTACGCTATGAAATCAATTCCGTTGTCAAGGCCCAGCCAGAGGTTGCTGTTTCTGTCTGACCGTACACTCAGTACGTTGTTATTTTGTAATCCTTCCTTTCTGGAAAAATGTTGAATTCGTTTTCCTGTCCGGTCGATCACATACAATCCATCCGTATTTGTTGCCAAGGCGAATCGTCCGTCGGGCAGGTTGGCTGTTGCATAGATGCGTGCGGCTCGAATGGTTTTGATGTCCTCGTGCTGCATCGGTTTCAAGCCCTCTCCGTTGGAGATGAAAAGTCCAGATTTCAGATAAGCCACCATCCACTGTCCGCCTTCCAATGCATGTATACCCGTAATCACATCTCCTATTGGAAGAGGGGCTCGCGGAAAAAGAGTCCGCCAAGCACCATTTTCAAAAGTCATCAAGCCCCTATCAAAGTCTTGAGCAAATAATTTGCCCCCCGCGGATCCCAGAAAACCCCACTCTGAACTGGCCGGATAGGTAGCTATTGCGGATCCGCTGTATTTAAAAATCCGCTTTGCGGAACGAAACCAAATGTCCTGATTGATCTGTACGATATCCCATACATCACCAAATGAACGATCCGACTCGGCTATTTTGTTGAGGAGCGACTCATATTGGAGTCTACCGGAAGCATCCGGACTGAAATAGCCCAGCTCATCCTGACCACCTACATATACTTTTCGGTCACTACCCGCCAACACCGATCTGGCGATGGTTCTGTTGGGTAGCGGGTGTAAGTTCCAGTATCGGCCGTCATAACTCAAAACCCCCTCGTTGTTTGCTGCGTAAATAATCCCGCTGGAGTCTTGGCTGATATCCCAGTTCTGAAGCCCTCCTCCGTAGCTTTTTTTGGGGTAATTGATCACATCCGGCAATCCGATTGTGTTCTGTCCAATTGAGTCCAAAATCGTAATAAACGAAATGAACCAGCAGAAAATAGCTTTCATGGTCAAAAGGTAAGCATTCTATTTTGTAGAGTCCTATTTCCGTTTTTGATGTAGTGCTGATGTAGTAATCAAATATTGATAATCAATGTATTGTGATAAAGGATGTAGTATTGTTGGAGTGGATATTTTTATAAGTCCATTTAACTCCTTTAATCTTGTGAAGGTTTTAATCGTTATTAAAACGAATTGCTAAACAACTGCTGTATGAAAAGAAAGATCTTCTTCACGGGTCTATTAATGGCCTTGGTATTCCAGGTCATGGCCCAAACGATCACGGTAAGGGGTAGGGTATTAAATGTTACCAATTCCGAGCCGCTGGTTGGTGCTACTGTCAAGGTTAAAGGGGGTAGTCAGTCTACCCAAACCGATGCGCAGGGCCGTTTTACATTGGCCGGTATTTCTGTCGGTTCAACCCTTTCTATTAGTTACACCGGAATGGAGACCCAAGAGGTCAAAGTCGCCGGGCAGGACCTGGACATCCGGATGGTCGTTGCCGGCTCTTCCACCCTTTCCGATGTGGTGGTGGTTGGGTATGGTACCCAAAAGGTGACCAAAGTATCCGGTGCTATTTCCACGGTTAAGGGTGCCGACATTGATAAGCTTCGTCCCGTTCGTACGGAAGAGGCGCTTCAGGGTCGCGCTGCGGGTGTGAATGTCATCCAGAGTGGTTCACCCGGATCCAAGCCAACGGTATTGATTCGCGGTATTCCTTCTTACTCCGGTACTGATCCAGTGGTCATCATTGATGGAGTGCCTCAAACGCTTACGGATCTGAATTCCATAAATGCAGCGGAGATCGAGTCCATCAACGTGCTGAAGGACGCGGCCACATCTGCCATTTACGGTGTGAAGGGTGGAAACGGTGTGATCCTCGTCACAACCCGTTCGGGACGTAAGGGTCAAAAAGCGGAGTTTAATATTAATAGCAACTATGGCGTACAGGAAGTGCTCAACACTGTTGGTGTATTGAATGCAACTGAGTATGCGGCAATGGTCAATGAAGGAAGCACAGTAGCCGGCGGTCCGGTGATCTTCCCCAATTTGACTGGAATCGGGGTGGGCACCAACTGGCAGGATCAGGTATTCAAGCGTGCTACGTTGCAGACACATAATATATCTGCCCGCGGTGGTTCCGACCAGGTTACTTATTTCTTGTCTGGCGGATTGCTCAGCCAGGGCGGTATTGTTGGAGGAGATGATAAATCGCTCTTCAAGCGTGGTAACCTCACGGCCAACTTCAATGTTGACTTGAACAGCCGTCTTCGCTTTATATTGAATACTTCTGCCGTGATGTTAAATGGACGAGGCATTCAGGAGAACTCATTCAACTCAATCCTGGGCTCGGCATTAAACTATGATCCCACCGTGCCGGTGCTGAACAATGTGCCCAACACCGTCGGCCAATACGGATTCAGTACTCGGATCCTCTCCGAGATCTTCAATCCGCTCACCAAATTGGAGAACACCTATAATAAGAATGTCGGCTTCAAGCTTTATGGTAAGGCCGAGCTTCAGTATAAATTATACAAGAACCTTTTATTCACCTCTCGTTTTGGTTACACCAAGTACGACGGGAATGCGCGCAGTTTCACTCCACTCGTTTTTTGGGGGGTAAACAATGTCGACAACTCAATGAATCCGGATGGATCTACGGTTGCCGGTCGCTTCAATACCGTTGCACACGAGAAGGTTAGTAATTTCAATTACACCTGGGAGTCATTTGCAAACTATGACTTCGATTGGAAAGAAGATCATCACTTTGAGACCGTACTCGGTTTCTCCTTGGCTAAAGTGTCCGGTAATGCAGCTGGTGCCACGCGCCAGGATGTTCCGTTCAACAGCTGGGAGTTTGCCGATTTCACCGCGGCCACTGGCATCAATAACTCAACTAACTCAAACGCGCTCTCGGGTTACTACTATCAGTATTTCCGTCGCAACCTATCTAAATTCCTGCGGGCCAATTACGATTATCAAGAGAAGTATCTGGCATCGATCACTATTCGTCGCGACGGTTCCTATGCCTTCGGAACCGACAATAAGAATGCCAACTTCCTCTCCGGATCAGCTGGTTGGTTGATCAGCAAGGAGAAATTCTTCAAAGCCACCTGGGTCGATCAACTGAAACTCAGAGGTAGTTATGGTACGGTTGGTAATGAGAACGTGAATCCGCAATATGTGGGCATCGTTACGGGCGGACCCAGTTATGGTCCTACCGCCAACAGCAACGGTTACAATTTTGGTGACGTTTTCTATCCCGGAGCCACTGTCGGATCTGCTGCCAACAATGCCCTTCGTTGGGAGAAGCAAATTCAGGCCAACGTTGGATTCGACGCCTTGTTCTTCAAGCGTAAATTATCCTTGACAGCTGATTGGTTTACTCGTGAGGTGGATGGCTTGCTCTTTACTCCATCTGCTTCCCTTTATCTGGGAACAGTACCTATCCCCACCGCCAACATCGGTGCTACGAAAACCTCTGGATATGAGATCACACTTGGTTATAACGACAAGCTTGGTAAGAACCTGTTGATCAATACAACTGCCACTTTCACAACGGCCACTAACTTGGTCACTGCTACCAACACCGATGGTACCGCCAAGATCTTTGGTGGTTATTATTTCAACGGACAGAACCAAAGTGTAACTGTATTTGAAAAAGGACAGACGCCCGGCTATTTCTTCGGCCATCAAGCGATTGGTATTTTCCAAAATGCAGCGGAGATCGCCAGTGCGCCCGCACAGGCTGGTGCAGTACCTGGTGATATTCGTTTTGCCGACATCGATGGCAACGGAATCATTGATGCCAGAGACAAGACCAAGATCGGTGATCCGTTCCCTGATTTTACCATCGGATGGAATCTGAATATGTCATACAAAGGCATCGATCTGACGGCCTTTACCTATGCATCTGTCGGCAATGATGTATACAGTGCCTGGGAGCGCAATGGTAACTACACGAACAAATACCGTGGGGTGCTGGCGCGTTGGACAGGCGAAGGATCTACCAATGATCCGCGCAATCCTCGCTACAGTTTCACCGATGCCAACAGCAACATCCGCGTATCCAGCCGCTATGTTGAGGATGGATCTTTTGTGAAGTTGAAGAACATCCAGTTGGGCTATACGCTTCCAACTAAAATGCTCAAAAAGGCATTCAGCAGTCTCCGCGTATACGCACAGGCGCGTAACCTGTTCACCTTAACTAAATACAGCGGATTTGATCCGGAGATTGCCGGTGGCATTTTGGATACCGGGGTTGACCGTGGTGCCTATCCACAGGCAAGAACCTTTTCCGTAGGATTGGACATCAAACTTTAACCGAACAAACGAGCTACATATGAGAAAGCAACTACTTCAAATCGTAGCAGGGACTATGCTGCTGTCACTCATGGTCTCCTGTAAAAAATGGATCGATTATGATCCTAAAGAAGACTTCCAGATCACGGAGTTGAATTACTTGAGCTCCGAGTCTGATTACCGCACCATGGTCGTGAGCGTGTATACGCCCATGCAATGGTTGTGCCGCGCACCGCTGATCGGTGACATAGCTACCAACGATGCCGCAAGCGGTGGAGAAAATGCCTCCGATGTGTTGGCCTTGCAACAAATTGATGACTTTTCACATACGCCTGTCAACAACATGTTGACCGAGTTGTGGCAGGAGGCCTATGAGGGAATCAATCGTGCAAACTACATGCATCAGTACAAGCAGTCTAATCCGGCCGGGAAGACCATTGAATTTGCCGGTAAGGAAGCTTTGTATGGCGAGGTATATTTCTTGCGTGCTTATTATTATTTCCACCTTGTCCGTTTCTTCGGCGATGTGCCGTTGTTCGTGGACAAGCGTTTGAGCTTGAGCGAATCGCGCTCATTGCAGCGCTCGCCTAAGGCGGATGTTTACGCACAGATCGAGCGAGATCTCACGGCAGCTATAGCCGTGTTGCCGGCAGTGCAAGTTCAAAAAGGACGCATCACCAAGTATGCTGCACAAGCGCTTTTGGGCAAAGTCTATTTGTATCAAAATAAATTTGACAATGCTGCACAGACGCTGGAATCGGTGATCACCTCCAATGCTTTTTCATTGGTATCCGACTACGGTTCCCAATTCTTAGCTGCAGGAGAGAATGGTCCTGAGTCCGTTTTTGAGATTCAACACTCGAATAATTCACCTTATTATAATTGGGGTGGACCAAACCGCGGGCAAGGAAATTTCGCAGTGCAGATGGTAGGTGTACGGGGATTGAATGGGGGAGCGGGCATGCCCTACGCATCCGGTTGGAGTTTTGATTTGCCTACTGCAGCTTTAGCCAACGCTTTTGAAGCAGGCGATCGTCGAAAGGACGTGGCTATTCTCGATATTGAGGCCTATAAAAATGCAAATCCAGGTTTTGGTATCACGTACCAGGTAGCACCTTATAAGAATACCGGTTTGTACAACCAGAAATATCATCCACGTAAAGGAGAGACCTCTGGACAAGTTGAACTGAACTACAAGAATAATTTTCGCGCCATTCGATATGCGGATGTTCTTTTGATGGCAGCAGAGGCCTTCAATCGCTCCTCCACGCCCAATGACAACAAGGCGCAGCAGTATCTGAACCAAGTACGGGCTCGCGCTTTCGGAGATAATCTACACAACATCACTACCACCGGTGCCACCTTGCGTCAGGCAATATGGGATGAGCGCCGTTTGGAGTTGGCAATGGAGGGAGAGCGTTTCTTTGATTTGGTTCGTACCGGTCAAGCGGCGAGTAAGATCACCGGCTTCCAAGTCGGCAAGCATGAGGTATTCCCCATTCCGCAGTTAGAGATTGACATCTCGGCTATCACGCAAAATCCCGGTTATTAATCATTAAAACCAACATTATGCGCTATATCAAATATTTAACCCTTTTCCTTCTGGTAGCAATCGCTACTGTAGGATGTAAAAAAGAGCGATACGAGGATACCTCATTCGTGGAAGCTGGCAACGCACCTGATTCGCTCTCCGTATTGTTTGAGATCACTCAAGACAATACCGGCTTGGTTACCATCACTCCTAATGGGGTGGGTGCTGTTTCTTACGATGTGTATTATGGTCACGGACCAGCCACTCCGGTCAACATCGCAGCGGGTAAAAACACTACGCATGTTTATCCGGAGGGTATTTACAATGTCCGCATAGTTGCTTACGCGGTGAATGGTAAGACAAAAGAGTTTACGCAGCGGTTGACGGTAACTTTCCGCGCACCGGAAAATTTGCAGGTGAATGTCACCATTGACCCAGCCAATAATTACAAAGTGAATGTTTCGGCATCGGCTTTGTATGAAACGAATTTCCGCGTGTTTTTTGGAGATGTGCCCAATGAAGTGCCCGTGAGTTTCCTGGAAGGGCAAACCGTATCCCGCACCTATGCTGCTACCGGCACATACAATGTACGTGTCGTTGCGCTGAGCGGGGGAGCAGCTACTACTGAGCGCACGGTTCCCGTCACCATTGTGGATCCAATCCTGCTGCCACTCACGTTCCAGTCTTCCACCATCAACTATGGATGGATAAATTTCGATGGAGGAACTACTACCATTATCAATAACCCAAATCCCGGAGGCATCAACACGAGTACGAAAGTCGCCCGGATGGTAAAGAGCCCGGGCCAGCCCTGGGGTGGTAGTTTGCTTACATTAAGCAGCAGCATTGATTTCAGTACTAATAAGATCTTCCGTGTGAAAGTTTTCTCTCCACGCGTTGGGGCGAAGATGTTGCTGAAGGTCGAGAACGCCTCAAACCCGGGGATCAATTTTGAGAAAGAGGCAACTACTACGGTAGCCAATGCATGGGAGTATTTGTATTTTGATTACTCCTCGATCAATACAGCAGAGTCTTTTCACAAGATCGTGGTGATCTGGGAGTTGGGTACACCTGGCGATGGATCTGCCAATTTTACTTTCTTGATGGACGATTTTGAATTGGTCAATAGTCTGCCGCCACCCCCACTCAGTCTGCCACTGATATTTGAATCTACCACTACCACTTTTGGTTGGTTTGATTTTGACGGAGGGCAAGTGACTGTGATCAACAACCCTCAGTCTGGTGGTATCAATACAAGTGCTCGTGTGGCTCGGATGGTGAAGAATCCCGGTCAGCCTTGGGGTGGAAGTTTCTTAACCCTGACAAGTCCCATGAATTTTTCTACCAATAAGGTTTTCCGCATGAAGGTCTACTCTCCCCGTGCGGGCGCCAAGGTGTTATTGAAGGTTGAAAATTCTGCCAATCCGAACCAGAATTTTGAAAAGGAGGCGATTGTTTCTATGGCCAATAATTGGGAGGATCTGGTATTCGACTACAGTGGCATCAATGCGGCCAATTCGTATGACCGAATCGTGCTGATTTTTGACCTGGGCACACCCGGAGATGGTTCTTCGAACTTCACCTTCCTATTCGACGATATCCGCTTGACAAATACTTACCCGGTTTCTATTCCCTTGAATTTTGAATACCCTGTTACATACGGGTGGTTTGATTTCGATGGCGGCAATATGACGGTGGTTAATAATCCGCAAACCGGAGGCATTAATACCAGTGCCAAGGTGGCTCGTATGGTGAAGAATCCTGGGCAGCCCTGGGGCGGAAGCTTTCTGACACTTAGCGAGCCAATTCCTTTCTCGCTTTCAAGAACCTTTAAAATGAAAGTTTTTTCACCCCGTGCGGGCGCCAAGGTGTTGCTGAAGGTGGAGAATTCCTCCAACCCGGGGATCAACTTTGAGAAAGAAGTGACAATTGGTACGGCCAATGCCTGGACTGAGGTCACTTTCGATTACACTGCCATCAATACGGCAAATACGTACGATCGAGTAGTTCTGATATTCGATTTAGGTACGCCGGGTGATGGCTCCTCAAACTTCACTTTCCTTGTAGATGACCTTCGTCTTCAATAATCTTCAAATACTGCCATATGCGTAATATTCAAAACATATCATGGATGCTGATCGGGATGGTCCTGTTGTTCAGCGCCTGTAAAAAACCTTCCTATTCTTTTGGAGAATTGGTTGCCCCTACTGATCTGAAACTTACGGCAACCGTAGTAGGTACCGATGCAGCCAATCCCGACGGGAATGGCACAGGTAACGTAAATATTGTTGTAACCTCCAACGGCGCACTCACATACAACATCGATTTTGGCGACGGAATCAAACGGGTGGTACCAACAGGGACGCTTACCTATAAATATGCCAATCCCGGCACCAACGACTATACCATTACGGTGAATGCTGTAGGCACTGGTGGTAGTACCTCTACGATTAGCAAGCGTATTCGTGTGTTTGTCGCTTTTCAAATACCCGCACCCATTTTGAGTGCATTGACAGGCACCGGCTCCAAAGTATGGGTAACCGACCGAGGTGCCCCCGGACATTTTGGAGTAGGTCCGAATGATGCCTTCTCTCCGATTTGGTATTCTGCTGGTCCCGATACGCGCGAGGCTTGTGCCTACGACGATGAGATCACTTTCTCGAAGAATGCACTCAACCAAGTATTCATGAACGTGAATAATTTCGGTGCCTCTTTCTCGATCGGAGCATCCTCCACCTTCTACGGATTCGGTGGCGGTGATAATTGCTTCCCCATCAACACCGGAGGAAACAAGCAGTTGATCTTTCAGGATGCAACTTCCACTTCTACACCGGCTCAGTCAACACGTATTCAGTTCACCGTACCGGGGAATGGCATTGTAAATTTTGGTACGGGCGGAACGGTGTATGAGATCTTGGAAATCACGGCGAATACCATGCACTTGCGTAATATTGGAGTCGATGGCAATTCCTGGTATCAAAAGTTGAAAGTAAAGCCCTAATGAAGACAGTTTTGTTGGTTATCGGGTTGGCCGTCGCTGGAGTTGGTTGCGGAGATAAAAATACTCCCCCCAATCCGGTGGCGCCCTCCAACCTAATTGTTACAGCTACCGTGGCAACCGACAACAGCGGAAATGTCCAGTTCGCTGCTACCGCAGCCAATGCCGTGAACTATGAGTTTGATTTTGGAAATGGGATCTTTCAATCATCAACCAGCGGTAGTTTGACCTATCGTTATCCCACTTCAGGCAGCTATTCCGTAAATGTAATCGCTAAGGGTGCTTCTGGATTGACTGCGAGTAAATCAATCAACGTTGCGGTGACGGTGGTGCAATCCCTGGTATGGTCAGACGAATTTGATTTGCCCGGTGCTCCTAACGCCTCCAAATGGGGATATGATATTGGTGCCGGTGGCTGGGGCAATAACGAGTCTCAACACTATACCAACCGACTTGACAATGCCATCGTTTCCAACGGGACATTGAAGATCATTGCCAAAGCAGAATCCTTCAGTGGAAGCAATTATACTTCCGCCCGATTGCTGACACGCAACAAATTCACGTTCAAGTACGGCAAGATCGAGATGTCTGCTAAGCTCCCCGCAGGTACTGGAACATGGCCTGCCTTCTGGATGCTGGGTGAAAATTTTCCGACAGCTGGTTGGCCTGCTTGCGGTGAGATCGATATCATGGAGCACAAAGGATCCGACCTCAATCGCATCCACGGCTCCCTGCATTATCCCGGTCGCTCAGGTGGTAGCCCTGTTACAGCCACCACGCTGATCCAAAATGCTACTACCGCATTTCACCTATACTCCTGTGAGTGGTCACCACAATCCATCAAATTCTTTGTTGACGGAAATTTATATCACTCAGTTATCAATAATGGCAATCTTCCTTTCAATCAGCCATTCTTCATTATTCTAAACCTGGCCATGGGTGGTACGTTCGGCGGCAACATCGATCCGAATTTTACCTCTGCTACGTATGAGATCGATTATGTACGGGTATATCAATGATCTCCTGCAGGGAGAAAAATATAATTGAAAACAATGTTTACTGTTTTTGTGCTAAGGAGTCGTTTGGTGTTGACGCTGTTCTTCCTGTTCGTCGGATTCGCATCAATTGCTCAATATCGATACAATAAATTGGTCTGGTCAGATGAATTTGATCGGGCTGGATTGCCTGATACTTCAAAATGGTCTTACGACAAGGGGAGGGGCTGCCCTCAACTCTGTGGTTGGGGCAACAATGAGCCGCAGTTCTATACCTGGAACCGAAAAGAAAATGCGCGTGTGGTCAACGGAGAATTAATCATTGAGGCACACAAAGAAAATTTTGAAGGTGCTCCATATACATCGGCACGGCTGAGCACGAAGCAGAAAGGCGACTGGACCTATGGTCGCATTGTGGTTAGAGCATTGATGCCGAACGGAAGGGGTACTTGGCCTGCCATCTGGATGTTGCCCACGGAGAATAAATATGGTGGTTGGCCAAAGAGCGGAGAAATTGATATTGCAGAGACGGTTGGTTATCAAAAAGACACCTTACATCAGACTATTCACACCGAATTGTACAATGGCATGTATCGTACGCAGCGAACCAATGTAATGCCACTGAAAGGGCATGGCAGCAATTATCATGAGTACACCATTGAATGGTCGGCTGAACGGATCGATTACTATCTCGATGGAAAGAAAACATATACCTTTTCAAAGGAGTCGGACGATGCACGCAAATGGCCATTCGATCAAGCTTTTCACCTCCTGCTCAATATGGCTATAGGAGGCGATTTTGGCGGTAAAAAAGGCATTGACGATACAATCTTCCCCACGCAAATGCGGGTCGATTATGTAAGGGTCTATCAATAATGAAATACGTGCGAAAAATATTTTCGATCAGTTTGTCACTGATCCTCTCCTATGGTTTTTTATCCGCGCAAACGATCGACATGGATGCTCGTGTTGATTCGGTATTATCCCTGATGACGCTTGAGGAAAAAGTAGGTCAGCTCAATCAGTTGAGCAGTGATTTTGCTGCTACCGGACCAATCACTCCCGACGGAGAGAAACAAGATCGTGTGCGCCAGGGCAAAGTGGGCTCCTATTTAAATGTAACAGGCGCCGCGCGCACTCGTTCCTTGCAAGAGATCGCCATGCAATCGAGATTGCGCATACCGTTGCTTTTTGCACAAGATGTGATCCATGGCTATCGTACCATCTTTCCGGTTCCCCTGGCAGAGGCGGCCAGTTGGGATCTGACCGCGATTGAGCGGGCTGCTCGTATAGCTGCCATCGAAGCAGCGGGATCGGGTATACATTGGACATTTGCGCCAATGGTTGACATTGCACGTGATCCGCGCTGGGGACGTGTGATGGAAGGCGCCGGGGAGGATTCATACCTCGGCAGTCTAATCGCTGCGGCAAGAGTAAAAGGATTTCAGGGCAACGGTTTGGGAAGTTTGGATGCAGTGATGGCTTGCGCAAAACATTTTGCTGCCTATGGGGCAGCAGAAGGGGGGCGGGATTACAATACAACTGACATGAGTCTGCGTCGCTTACATGAGGTCTATCTCCCTCCATTCAAAGCTGCCGCCGCCGCAGGCGTAGCTAGTTTCATGAATGCTTTCAATGACATCAGCGGCATTCCAGCAACTGCACACGTATATCTGCAGCGGAATATTCTCAAGAATGATTGGAGATTCAAGGGATTGGTCGTAAGTGATTGGGGCAGTATCGGAGAGATGATCAATCACGGGTACGCTGCTGATACCGCGGATGCAGCAAAAAAAGCGATCACGGCCGGCTCGGATATGGACATGGAGAGTCGTGCTTATGTTGGAAAATTGGTCGATCTCGTAAAAAGAAAAGAAATAAACGAATCGTTGGTGGATGAAGCCGTTCGTCGTGTGCTTCGCAAGAAATTTGAACTCGGTCTTTTCGATGATCCGTATCGATTTTCCAGTGAGACGAGGGAGAAAGCCATATGGGATGAACCCAATCACCTCGCCGCCGCCCGCGATATTGCCAAGAAAAGCATTGTCCTTTTGAAAAATGATGCAGTGAAGCAGTTGAATAAGCCTGCTTTGCCACTTGTTGCATCTGCCAATAAAAAAATCGCCTTAATTGGTCCGCTTGTGAAAGCCATTGGTGATAACAACGGCTTCTGGAGTTATAGCTGGCCCGATGATTCGGTCCGCATCGTATCTCTTTGGAAGGGGATGGAGCGTAAGCTGGGATCGTCTAAAAACCTGATCTATGCGAAGGGATGTGAGTTGACCGGAGTGGATACATCGGGATTTGCTGCAGCGCGGATAGCAGCCCGCAAAGCTGATATCGTAGTGGTGAGTGTTGGAGAGGCAGGGAATATGAGTGGCGAAGCGAAGAGCAGGAGTGAGATACGCTTACCGGGCATGCAGGAACAATTGGTAAAGGAGTTAGTAGCGACCGGAAAACCCGTGGTGGTGCTGATCAGTGCGGGCAGACCTCTTGTGTTTAATTGGATTTCCGATAATGTTCCCTCGATCGTATACACGTGGTGGTTGGGAACGGAAGCAGGCAATGCGATCGCGGATGTATTATTCGGGGATTACAATCCTTCCGGAAAACTGCCCATGACTTTTCCCCGTTCAGAAGGACAGATCCCGATCTATTATAATTATTTCAGCACGGGTCGTCCGTTCAAGAACGATACTGATTTCAATTATGTAACAGCCTATACCGACTTGCCCAATAGTCCCCGTTATCCCTTCGGACATGGATTGAGTTATACAACATTTTCATATGATAAAATCGAACTGAGTGCGGATACCATGGCCATTGACGGATCGATTAAGGCAAAGGTTACTGTCAAGAATACCGGCCAGTATACCGGCGAAGAGGTAGTTCAATTATATATCCAGGATGTAGCAGCCTCGTTGGTTCGTCCCGTTCGGGAGCTCAAAGCATTTGAGAAGATCAAGTTGATTCCGGGTGAGTCAAGAGAAATTGTATTTACAATTACGGAAAAGGACCTTGCTTTTTTCCAGGAGGATCTGCGCTTTGCCGCAGAGCCGGGTAAGTTTCATGTTTTTATCGGAGGGAATTCGCAGACAACTAATCAAGCTTCCTTTCATCTTCGGCCGTAGGCCAATGTCCGATATTGGACATTCGACATCGGACATCGGACTGTCCTCAGTCTTTTACCTTAACCTTCCTCCGATTCATATAATCATGCCAGAGGATCATGGCAGCGATGGTGCGGTTGGGACGCCAGTCTTCGGCGATGCGTAACATTTCCTCTTTGCTGATATTATCGGATAATCCTTTATTGCGTTTCATGCTATTGACCAGGGCGATGTCTCCCAGGGGAAAGAGATCAGTTCGGCGCAGGGCATGCATGAGGTAAACGTCTATAGTCCAATTTCCAATCCCTTTTAATTGGATCAGTTGTTCACGAACGATCTCATCTGGTTGATGATGCAGCGCACGCAGTCTTATTCGTTTCGAAAGCACGGCTTCTGTCAGTTCACGCGCATAAACAATTTTCTGTCGGGTAAAATAACAGGCGCGTAACTCGTCATCAGTAAGTGCAGCCAGCTTTTCGGGGGTGACCAATCCGATCCTCGCGCGCAGCCGGTTGAATGCAGCGTATGCAGCAGCCAGGGAAACCTGCTGCTCGAGGATGGTCAGGATCAAGGTTTGAAAGCTGTTTGGACGAACCCACATGTTTGGATGCCCATGTTCCTGTATGATCCGCTTTAAATCAACGTCGCGTTTCGCGAGTTGGTCGCAGAGCTTTTTGAAGTTATCCGCATCGAAGCGACGGATCATTTTTTCTTGAATTGAGCAATCGCGTTCTTGGTAAATGCACTCAGCACAAGCCGACCACTGATCGCAGCACGTTCAAACAACAGGGTATCCCAATGATCCGTACCAGCCCAACTGGCACGTTTGATATCTCTCATGGCCTCGGGATTGGATTGGGCGAGTTGTTTAACGATCCGTTCGATGGATGCATCAACGCCTTCGATGGATTCGTGTACCTCCGCGAATAATCCTTTTTCACGCGCCCAGGCGGCGGTACGCCAGGACTGTGCGTCAAAAGCCAGTTGTGTATACGCGGCAATGCCCATTTTGCGCTCTACTACGGGACCAACAACAAAAGGTCCGATTCCCACTGCTAACTCACTGAGCTTGATCGAAGCTTGCTCAACAGCGATCGCATAATCAGCAGCAGCCGCTACGCCTACGCCGCCTCCTACACATTTACCTTGGATGCGTGCAATGATCGGTTGAGGCGTTTGTCGCATTGCATTGATCACGTGTGCAAATCCACTGAAAAAATTCAGCCCCCCTGCTTCATCTGAGATCGCTACCAGCTCATCAAAAGAGGCGCCGGCGCAGAATGCTTTTTCTCCCACACTCTGAAGTACGATCACTTTTGTGTCGGAATCATTCCCGGCATTGCGGATTGTATCCGCTAATTCACTGAGGATCTTACCCGGAAGAGAGTTACTCTGTGGATGAAAGAACTCGATGGTACGAATACCATTTTGTAGTGCGGAGCGAACGTATGCTTCAGTCATATCTACGATTTAGGATTGATTTTTTTTCGCTACCATGGTCAATATCGTGGCAACGCCGGTGATCTCGTTGGTCTCATCGATCATTTCTACCAGCCATTTCACGATGCCTTTCTCGATGTCATCCCCCCTTTTAAAATCCTCCGGCTTTTCTACGATCCGTTTGTCATTCGGTAATTTTTCCTTGCAGGTAAAACGGATATGAAGACGGTTGCCAGGATATACGGGTTTGGTGAAGCGCAATTCATCTATGCCGTAATTCAGCAAAACAGGATTTTTTTCATAGCTGTCCACAAA
>CAYYXC010000001.1:19378-22060 GCA_964475505.1 uncultured Chitinophaga sp. | reverse complement strand
GCTGGGTCATCAGATCCCGTTTGCGGTGCGGGTCAACGGCGATAAAACGCTGATGCACACGGGTGGTGACATCATCACCTCGGTCGATAATGACTTCTTCGGGATAGTTCAACAGACCTGCTGCGAGACTCATCACAAAATAACCGTGTGCCACCTGTTGCTCGAACATGGTTCCCTCAAAGTCGGTGTTCACCATGTGCGCATAAAAATGGTCACCACTCAGATCGGCAAAGGCGGTTATGTCTTCTGAAGTGATCAGCCGCTCTTCGGTGATCAGCTGGTCACCGATCTGCAGCTCTTCAAAATATTTTTTAAAGGGATGTTTGCCCGGGTCTTTTCCTTTTGCATGGGGCTGATATACTTGCGTGATCTCTGTGAGCATGGTAGGAGAGCCTTGTAAGGCCGTACGTTGCAGGTAGTGCTTCACGCCGCGAATGCCACCCATTTCTTCCCCGCCACCGGCTCTGCCCGGACCGCCATGTACCAGCAGTGGCAAGGGAGAGCCATGTCCGGTACTCTCTTTAGCGCATTCATTATTCAATACCAGAATGCGTCCGTGGTGAGTAGCTGCCCCGATCACATATTGTTGTGCGATGGAGGAATTTGCTGTGACGATCGTAGAACAGAGACTTCCTTTTCCCAGTTTACTGAGCGCAATAGCCTCTTCGATACCTTCATAAGGCATCAGTGTGCTAACGGGACCAAATGCTTCCACTTCGTGTACCGAAGTGGTTTGCCAGGGAGATTCGTTGAGCAACAAGAGGGGAGAAAGAAAAGCACCGTTTTTTGCATCGGCATCAATTACTTCCACTTCATCAAGTGATCCATAGATCAGTTTGCAATCTTGCAGTAGAATTTTTGTCTGGCGACGCACTTCCTCTCGTTGTGATTGTCCGGCCAACGAACCCATTCTTACTTTTTCGTGTAGCGGATTTCCGATCAGTGTTTGGGAAAGTGCGGTTGACAGGTAACGACCAATGTCTTCCAATTTATTTTTTGGTGCGAATATGCGTCGCACGCCTGTGCATCGTTGTCCCGCTTTCAGGGTCATTTCCTTCCGGATCTCTTTTATAAAAATGTCCCACTCCGACATTCCGGGGTTTATATCTTCCCCCAGTACAATGCAGTTCAGGCTATCCGCTTCCATGTTGAAGGGTACGTTCTCTTGCAAGATGCGGGAATGGCTGCGCAGCGTACGTCCGGTATCTGCACTGCCCGTGAAGGTTACGACATCCTGATAGTTTACATGATCGAGTAGGTCGCCGGCACTTCCGCAGATGAGTTGCAGGGATCCTTCTGGTAAAATCTTAGAGGCGATGATCTCACGTACCACTGCTTCGGTAAGATAGGAGGTGACCGTAGCCGGCTTTACCAAGCAAGGCATACCGGCAAGTAGATTCACAGCGATTTTTTCCAGCATCCCCCAAACGGGGAAATTAAATGCATTGATGTGAACGGCTACTCCTTCTTTTGGTACGAGGATATGCGTTCCCATGAAGGTATTACCCTTGCTCAGGTTGTGCGATTCTCCATCTACACAAAAGGGTTGGTCAGGAAATTTGCGACGAAGTGAAGCATTAGCAAACAAATTGCCGATTCCTCCTTCAATGTCTACCCAACTATCGGCTTTAGTGGCACCGGTTTGATAACTGACGGCATAGAATCCGTCTAATTTGGTACGTAAATGCAGGGCAAGCGCTTTTAGCATGTTGCCCCTTTGGTGGAAGGTCATTTTACGCAAAGCGGGATTGCCCACGGTGCGCGCATAAGAAATGGCCTTCCCCATATCGATCCCTTGCGTACTGGTCTGGGCAATAGGCGCTCCCGTAACGGCATTGTAGAGTGTTTGTCCCTCTCCTTGTCCGGCAATCCATTGCCCATAAACATAGTTTTCCAGCTTTTTCATGGCAGCATTTGTCGCAAACTTAATCCAAGTTTTGGTCTAATTTTGAATCTCTTTCCGATTCAAAATCTCCTTTATGCGATTTGTAGCTTCTTTCTGTTTGATGTTGGCATCTGTCCTCCTGCTGGTTGCCTGTGGCGAGGAAAATCACGCTGGGCATGGTGCTGGTAAAGCCCCTAAAACCTCACTGGATTCTCTTTATGATTCCATTTGGGATGCCCATGATGCGGTTATGCCCAAGATGGGTAAGATCCGGGGTGCACAGAAAAAAGCAAGTCGCCTGCTTGATTCGTTGAGCTTGGCCTGGAACGATCGAGCTGCAGCTCCTCCAGCGCAGGTGAATGAATGGAAACGTTCTCTCCAGTCGCTGATCGATCAATTGAATTATGCTGATTATGCCATGGACCGCTGGATGACGGAATTCAACATCGATTCTGCCCAACAGCAAGGAGAAACACGTCGACCTTATCTGGAGTCCGAAAAAGTCAAAGTGGATAAAGTAAAGGAGTCTATCCTCCGCAGCCTATCTCAAGCCGATTCATTGTTTGCCACGATCCGCTAAGCACCCTTCATGCCCACGGCTCTTAGGATTTTTACCCGACGATTCTTTATCTACAGCAATGTAGTGCTTGCTTTGCTCTTTCTATTGGCTTGCCTGGTACCGCAATTGCCTCCACACACTTGGTGGTTCATTGCCTTTTTGGGATTGATATTTCCTTTTTTGCTGGTCGGACTCATTCTCTTTTTCATGGGCTGGTTGATCTGGTGGAGACCCGCTC
>CAYYXC010000001.1:0-19368 GCA_964475505.1 uncultured Chitinophaga sp. | reverse complement strand
GACTGCTGATATCCTTGATTCCAATTTTGATTGGATGGGGGCAGATCCAAACGCTGATCTGCATTCGAAGTACTACTTCTTTCGTGGAGAAAAAAACAACTGGATCCATTCGGGTAGTCAGTTGGAATGTGGCACGATTCATCGAGATGCGCAAGAACAATAACCGAGGCAGTCAAACAAGGCTGAAAATGTTATCGCTCATAAAAGATCAACAGGCAGATGTTCTTTGCTTTCAAGAGTTTCAGACCTCGCTGCACCCAGAATTTTATGACAATATCCGCCCCATCCAGGAGATGGGTTATCCCTATTACTATTTTTCCTACGATGAGGATGGGGATAAGCACTACTACAGTTCTGTGATCTTCTCCCGATTTCCCATTGTAGATACCATGAAGGTTCGCTTTCCTGCTCCCAGTCTACCCGAAGTGCTATTGCGTGCCGATCTGAAAGTTGGTAATGACACCATCAGTGTGTATACCACGCATCTCCAGTCCTTTCAATTGAACCCCACCGACTATCGGCGTATTGAAGCAATAAAAACGGGACAAGACAGTGTCATCAGTAATTCCTGGAATATTTTCAGCAAGTGGAAGCGCGGGGTGGTGAATCGAACCCTTCAAGCCGAGATCACCGGAGCCGAGTTGCGCAAGCGTTCGTTTTCGTCCATTTTCTGTGCCGACTTAAATGAGATTCCCAATTCTTATTCTTATGCACAGGCCCGTGGCAATATGCAGGATGCTTTTTTGGAGAAAGGTTCCGGCATCGGACGAACCTTTTTAGGATTATCCCCCACACTCCGGATCGATTACATATTCGCCGATCGTGGGTTTGAGGTGCGCCAATTTACCCGCAGAAAACAGCGTTTTTCCGATCACTTGATGTTGGTGGCCGACTTGGCCCTGAAATCGAATTGATCTCTCTGCTATTCCCCGCTTTTTGTTCATCTTTGCAACCAAGCCATGTCAGTACTGCATATCTATAATTCCCTCACGCGTCAAAAGGAAATTTTTCAACCTCTGGTGAAAGGGCGGGTGGGCATGTATGTATGCGGACCCACTGTAAGCGGCGAGAGCCATCTGGGTCATGCGCGCCCTTACATCACCTTCGATGTGGTGTATCGTTATCTTCAGCACTTGGGTTATCAGGTTCGCTATGTGCGCAACATTACCGATGCCGGACATTTTGAGGAGGAGGGACGTGATGCGGTTGATAAAATCGCTGAGAAATCCAAACTGGAAAAGCTCGAGCCCATGGAGCTGGTCAGTAAATACACCCGACTTTTTCATTGGGCAATGGAGCAGTTTAACACACTGCCCCCTTCGGTGGAGCCAACGGCTACCGGACACATCGTAGAGCAGATCGAAATGATCCGTCAGCTGATCGATGCTGGCTATGCTTACGAAGTGAATGGATCGGTTTATTTTGATGTAAAGAAATATGCAGCTGGTCATGACTACGGCAAATTAAGCGGACGAGTGATCGACGATTTGCTGGAGACCACGCGTGAATTGGAAGGGCAGGAGGAGAAGCGTGACCGCGCCGATTTTGCTCTCTGGAAAGCTGCCGCACCTGAGCACATCATGCGTTGGGCCAGTCCTTGGGGAGTAGGTTATCCCGGTTGGCACATAGAGTGCTCGGCCATGGCTACCAAATACCTCGGTGCGCAATTCGATATACATGGTGGCGGAATGGATCTGTTGTTTCCTCACCACGAAAGTGAGATCGCTCAAAGTACCATCTGCAATCATACAGCGCCTGTCCGTTATTGGATGCATAATAACATGATCACCATCAACGGCAGGAAAATGGGTAAGAGTTACAACAATGTCATCAAGTTGACAGAGTTGTTTGCCGGAGCGCATCCCGAACTTACCCAGGCGTATCATCCGATGACGGTGCGCTTTTTCATTCTTCAAAGTCATTACCGGAGCACGCTTGATTTTAGCAACGAAGCATTGCGGGCAGCTGAAAAAGGACTCAAGCGTTTGTGGGATGCTTATAGTGCCTTGCATGCGCCGGCCTGGACCGTCGAACAAGTTGCTGCATCCGCAGGCGACCCGGAATTGGATCAGCGGGTCAATCGCCTGTTGGATGAGATACCGGAATTTTTGAATGATGATTTCAATACAGCTAAAGCACTGGCTAATTTGTTTGAGTTGGTCCCCGTATTGAATTCCGTAAAAGACGGCGTAATGAAGATCAGCGCCTTATCCGCTGCCACCATCGCGCGGTTGAAAAACGATTGTAAGATTTGGATGGAGACGGTGTTTGGCTTACAAGCGGTTACTGCAGCCGACAATGAAAAACTGAAGGGGGTCATGCAATTATTGATCGAGATCCGCAAAGAAGCAAAACTTCGGAAAGATTTTCTCACCTCCGACAAGATCCGTGATCAACTGCTTTCCATCGGAATACAACTTAAAGACGAGAAGGGTGGAACTACATCCTGGTCGATCGACGCTTGATCTACTTTTTTAGAAAAGGTGAAATACGACGGTGAGTTGTAGCATTACGGCTACCACCAAACACAACAGCCAAAAATACCACCAGCCAATCGGTAGACTGAGTCGGGTAACTTCTATGTAATATCGGAATACCATCGTTATTACTGCTACCACTAAGGAGCCAAAGAAGAATAGAGGATCGTTATTGATATCAAGCCAGGCCAATAGCGTATATGGGATAAGCAATAGCGAACCCAGTAGCGACACGCGGCCGATCCCATGTAAAAAACTGGCACTCGATCGCTTCAATAAAATCAATCCAGCCATTGCTTGTAACGCCCATTTCCCCCCTGCAATGGAGAGCGATAGCAGCATTTGGTTTTGGGAGATGTATAGAGGGCAGACCTTAATGAAAAGGGTGGTTACCACTAGTGCAACACTTAAATAAACCAAAGCCCGGATCAGGTGTGGCTTGTTCACATGATGAATTTATGCAATAAATCCACACCATTCCCCTTTTTTTAACCAACTGTCAGAAATACTGGCGCCGAGCCCGACGACCTCGGGCACTTCAATTACGCCACCTGCTTTGTATTCGATACCACCCTCTACGGGATCTTCTCGTAACATCAGCGCGGTATCAAAATCGTAGTGTACAATCTGATCACTGCACAGCGCGAAGTGCGCAAAAGCCGTCATGGCCAAACGGGACTCTATCATAGCCCCCACCTGAAGTTTAATATTTGCTTCCCTTGCTTGTCGAACTATTTCTACAGCATGGTAGATCCCTCCTGATTTTCCCAGTTTGATATTCATATACTGACATGCCTGTATGGCAATCAGTTTTGCAGCATCGTGTTCGTTCCCCAGGCATTCATCCGCCATGATCGCAATGGGCGAAGCCGCTCGAACGGTTGGCAACATGGTATAGTTCCAGCGAGCAATGGGTTCTTCGCAATGTTCAATGTTGAGCGTTGCCAATGCCTGCAGTGTTTGTATGGCTTCATCCACTTGCCAGCCTTGATTTGCATCGATGCGTAATGGAATATTTGGACCAACGGCTCCCCGGATCTTTTGCATTCGGATCACATCGGTAGGACCATGTTTACCAAGTTTTACCTTGATATAGGGAAAGCCTCGCTCCAGGATCTTTACCGCATCGGCAGCCATTTGATCCGGATCACCGATGCTAACTGTGTAGTCGGTAGTGATCACCTTATTTTTTTTGCCTCCCAGAAATTGATACAGAGGCATGCCTGCTGCCTGTGCGGCGATGTCGTAACAGGCCATGTCGAAGGCACTTTTGATGCTGTTGTTCGCATAAATTACCGCATCCATCTGTTGATGGATCGCAGCAATATTCAACGCATCCTTTCCTAGCAGTGCTTGACCAAAGTATTGTCCGACGATATAAGCTGTATCCTGGCTCTCTCCATTAATGGGCATGTAGGGACTACACTCACCGAACCCTACCAGTCCGGATGCCGTCCGGATCTTCACCACTACATTCTTTGCATCGTCATCTCTGCCCAGCGAAGTAATAAATGGCTCTATCAGCGGAATGCTGAGTTTGTGAACAGATATCTCGGTAATGCGCATGGGTTGGGGGTAGAGAGTAGAGAGTTGAGAGTAGAGGGTTGAGAGAGAGCTCAACACTCTACTCTCTACCCTCTACTTTCAGCATTATCTCATGATCTTCAATTCCTCAATGATATTCTTTCCTCCTCCCAGCTTATCGATGCACCAGAGTACATAGCGTATGTCTACGCAAATGGTGCGGTTCAGATCTTTATCGAAGGCAAGCTTGTGGCTGAGTGCCTCATAATTTCCATCGAAGGCCAGTCCGATGAGTTCACCGCGGTTGTTCAATACCGGAGAGCCGGAGTTGCCACGAGTGATGTCATTGGTTGTGATAAAACCGATCACCAGGTCTTTACGGGTGGGGTCGGCATATTCACCAAAGTCTTTATTACGCAGTAGTTCAACTTGTTTGGCGGGCAGATCAAATTCATAATCACCTGCCTTGTATTTTTCTAAAATTCCGCGGGAGGTGGTCACGTAGTCGTACCGTACGGCATCGCGCGGTTCGTAGGATTTTACATTTCCATAGCTCACTCGCATCGTGAAGGTGGCATCCGGATACATCATTTTTGCTTTTTCCGGATCCATTTCACGAATGCCTTTCAGGTAGATCCTTCCCAGTTCACCGTTCTGTGCGTTGAATTGTTGGAATGCTGTTGCGTATCGTGTGTTATAATTGTTGACGAAGGCACGAGCATGCAGGAAGGCCGGATCTTGTTCCAATACTGCTAAACTGGGAGCAGCTACAAATGCTTTCCAACGTTCGTCGTCAAAGATTATGGTATTGGCAAAAACCTCGGTCGCATAGCGATCGTAGGTAGCAAATTCATTCAATGGACCATGGGTACTTTGTAAGCCGGCAAAAAACCCACTTGGGTGTTGTGCGCTGTCAACATCCTCATAGAACATTTTAGTAGTAGCTGCCAGTATGTTTTCATCGGACAATCTATTCTCCTCTGCTAAAAATGAAGCACGTTGCTTGTCCATTGACTCCATCATTTTTTTCGGATCGCCGGCTTTGCCGTCGGTTGATTTCAGTGCTGCTTCTACGGACAATAGTGAACTAGCGAATCCAATTAAGGGTGAACCCATCACGCCTTCACTCATGTATTGACGGTGCTTAGCATAAGGGCGCCAGGCATCATAGGCTTTTTCCCAGTCGCGGAAAAGGTTTTCATATTCCGGTTTGCCTTTGGCCCAGGCCTGAAAGTTTGCTTCGGACTTTTGTTTTTGTCCGAGCACATCATATTTCAGCAACTGCTTGGTTTCGCCATCAAAAAATTTCCAGTAGTTCGCAATACCAGCGTATGAGGAAGCCAACTGAAGTTTGACTTTGGGATCTTTTTTCATTTCCTCGAACATGTATTTTAGGCGTACGTCGCGGAGTTTGACCAGTGTTGGGTTGTTGATGTCGGTGGCCAGTTTGATCCCAAATGAACTTTCATAGCGGTTTGTGCTGCCAGGGTATCCCCAGATCATTGCAAAATCACCGTCTTTCAACGGACGCAGTGAAACAGGCAGATACCATTTTGGCTGATAGGGAACGTTATTCGAATCGTATTTGGCTGGTTTGCCATCGGGACTCATATACACACGAAACACGGCAAAGTCTCCGGTATGGCGAGGCCATTCCCAGTTATCCGTGTCACCGCCAAATTTTCCAACGCTCTCGGGCGGTGTACCCACCAGCCGAACGTCGTTGTATCGCTGATATACGAAGGCTAAAAACTGATTGCCTTTGAAAAGCGGACTCACACGGGTCTCAATACTATTTCCAGCGTCGCTCATGCGCTTGTTGATGGCAGCGAGTACAGCTGCTTGCTTACGCACCCGCTCGGCACCGCTGAGGTTTTGGAGAGAGTCCATCACCTCTTTTGTTACATCTTCGATGCGCACTAAGAATTGAACGGACAGCGATGTTTTAATTTCTTCCTGTATTGATTTTGCATAGAATCCATCGCGGAGATAGTTGTTGTCTACGCTACTGGCTGCAGCGATGGCACCATAGCCACAGTGGTGGTTGGTAAAGATCAATCCCTTGGCGCTTACGATCTCACCGGTGCAACCACCTCCAAAAATGATGATCGCATCTTTCAGCGAAGCTTGATTGATGTCGTACAATTGTTTGGCACTGAGCTTGAGCCCTTTTGCCTTCATCTTAGAGTAGATCTGTTCGCCCAGCAACAGGGGCAGCCACATGCCTTCGTCAGCAATGGCTCTGAATAAGAAACTAACAATGAGCGTCAGTGTAAGCAAGGATCGTTTCATGGTAGTGTTTTTGGTCCCTCGCAAATTACGAAAGACCCCTGTCCTTTCTTTCGATAAATCGACTATTTTCAGCCTCCAAAACCAACCCATGCGCCTTCGTCTGCTCTGCTTCCTACTCATTAGCATATACTGGATTTCCTGCGGTAAAAAGGATACTCCTGCTCCTGCTCCCGGACCCGGTCCTAACCCAGCCCCGGGCTGTGCATCCGCAACTGGTCCCGCCAACGGCAGTTTCGTGACCGCTACGCAGGTAACACTAAGCTGGAGTTCCGTCAGCGGAGCCAGTTCGTATGATGTATATCTCGGCACTACACCTACGCCCACGACGCAAATCGCCAGCAGTGTAAACGGTACGACCTACACGCATACCATCCCGTCTACTCCCAACACTACGTATTATTGGTACGTGGTGCCAAAGAACAGCAATGGGGCTGCCACCGGATGCAGCAGCAGTCAGGTCCGGTCATTTACATTCATCACCATTTCGGCGCCGGCCGCCTTTGGTTATTATGTAGTGGGTTATTTCCCCTCTTATCGCTCGGTAGCAGATGTACCGGATGTGAAATTTCGAATGACCAACGTGGTTGTCTACGCCTTCTTTGGAGTGAACACCAGTGGCACGCTTACGGTCAATAGTCCAAACACCCTAAACGAGATGCTTACCAAAGCCAGGGCTAATGGAGCCAAGGTTTTTGTGGGAATCAATGATGGCAGCGGCGATGGGAAGACCAATTTCAAGAGCATGGCTTCCACTGCGACGGGAAGAAACAATTTTATCAAAGATGTGATGAATAAAGTGCGTCAGTATGGTTTTGATGGGGTGGATATGGACTGGGAATTCCCAACTACATCCGACGGAACCGATGCCACCTTCACATTACTGATGAAAGAATTGTCGGATTCGCTGCATCGAGATGCTCGTTACTATCTCTCTTGTGCGATCACTGCCGGAAAATACGCAGGCGGTATACGTGATGCTGTTCGCAATGAAATCTTCCCTTACGTTGATTTTTTCAATGTGATGGCATATGATGATTTCAGTACTACGTCTCCATTTCGTCACCACAGCGATTACGCACTGGCGCAGACCTGTTTGAATTATTGGTTAAATACCCGTCAGATGCCTGCTTCGAAATGTGTGTTGGGATTGCCGGCTTACGGACGACCCTCCGGCATCACTCAATCAGGAACCGTTCTCTCGTTTCGTAATATTTTGAGTCAGGGCGGCAGTGCGAATTCTGATTCGGCGGTAGTAACGGCAGGAGGATTCAATAACTATACGATCTATTACAACGGACAATATACCATCAAGCGAAAGGCCAAACTGGCGAAAGATCAAGCCAATGGCGTTATGATGTGGGAGAAATGGCAAGATGCTCCCGACGGAAATTCGTTATTGAAAGCTGCTTGTGATACGGTGGGACGGATCTATTGATCGTTGCCTGAATCGTTTTTATCCCGGATCAATCGCTCATTGAGCATCAGATTGGTATCGCAATTGTCCCCATCGCAGCAGGGCAATGCATTCGTTTTACAAATCGGACATTGATAGTGGCCATGCACATGTATCAATTCAACGGTATGGCCGCAAAAAGAACAGCGTTGTGTTTGCATATCATTCAGCAACGGGTGTGTTCAGGATGTCCCAAAGTTTATCCTTTAATTGAACCAATCCCTGATTGGTAACGGATGAGATGAACAGATGGGGGTATTCGCTGGGCAGTTGAGCAGCAATCTCTTTTTTCAGTTCGTCGTCCAGCATATCGCTTTTACTGATGGCCAGGACGAATTGTTTATTGAGCAGTTCGGGATTGTACTGTTCCAACTCATTCAACAGGATCTCAAATTCTTTTTTATGATCGGTGCTGTCGGCGGGAATTAAAAACAACAAGACTGAGTTGCGTTCAATGTGTCGAAGGAATCGGTGGCCCAATCCACGGCCTTCGGCCGCACCTTCAATGATCCCCGGTAGATCAGCAATGCAAAAACTTTTTCCGTCGCGGTACTCTACCATTCCCAGATTTGGGGTGATGGTGGTAAAAGCATAATCCGCAATTTTTGGTTTGGCAGCGGTGATTACAGACAGTAAAGTTGATTTGCCGGCATTGGGAAAGCCAACCAGTCCCACATCGGCTAGCACTTTCAGTTCAAGCACTTTCCATCCTTCGATCCCCGGTAGTCCGGGTTGTGCATGTTCGGGCGCCTGATTGGTAGCCGTGGCAAAATGTGAATTACCCAATCCGCCTTTTCCGCCCGGTATCCAAATGATCTCTTGTCCGTCTTCCAGTATTTCTGCTTCTTGTTTTCCGGTTTCTTCGTCGCGGGCAATAGTTCCCAGCGGCACCTCGATGATGATGTCTTTTCCGTCGCGACCATGACAATTATTCGCGCCACCCTTTTCGCCGTCTTCCGCGAGTACATTCTTATAGTAACGAAGGTGGAGCAGGGTCCAGAGATTGCGATTCCCTTTAAGAATGATGTGGGCACCTCTTCCTCCGTCACCGCCGTCCGGTCCGCCGAGCGCCGTGAACTTATTTCGCATGAAATGCTTGTTGCCGGCACCACCGTGCCCGCTTCGGCAAAAAATTCGGATCTGGTCTACGAAGTTGCTTTTCTCCACAAGATTGATTGGCTACAAATATACCCGATGTCGAGGGCATGGCCGCAAATGAAAGATCCCGACACTAGTCGGGATCTTTAAATCGGATCGCTACTAATTTATTGAATCAGGAATTTTTGTTGATAGGAAAGGCGACTTTCCGTGCCGCTGAGTTTAATTAGATACAGCCCTTGTGTTTGTCCTTTTGGCAACAGAATGGGCAGGGTACTGTTTTCCTGATTGATCTGAACCGACTGATTCAGTATTTGACGCCCCAGCATGTCGGTTACTTCCAGTTGATATCCGCCGGGTGTTAAGTCGCGCAAACGCAATTGGAACTGATGATCTGTGATGGGGTTGGGATAAACAGCGATGGAGCCTTTTACGGAAGGGCGCGGGGGAGTGGGAATTGTTTTTTCTGCTGCAGCAGATTTACTACGGAGAATATTTCCGTTGGCCAGATCAGATCCATTCCACGAAGTTTCTTTCACAGGCCAGGCAGCTGCGGTCCATTGTGCGGGATCAATTAAAAAATATCCGGGTTGTACAGCACTGGTCACCAGAATTTGATTCTTATCGGTTACGGCCATACCATTGATGCTGAATCCGACTGGTAATCCCTTGATGGTGCCCAGGTAAGTGGCCACCTTAAATTGAATGTTGATACGGAAAATATATTGCGCCGATGTCATCAGATACAGATTCCCTTTATCATCGGCGATCATGTCGCCACCGAAACTGGTGCAGGACAGATGAACGGATTGTCCCTCGTTCGCCTGATCATCCACCAAGCTGCCTAAGTCTTCAATCACCGGCAACCCGCCTGTACTGAAACGGATCAGGTGTCGGGCATCGTTGGTGAGGGCATAACCATAACCGTCGTTGCCAATGGTCATGCGGGTGATCATGGCACCCGCGTCGTTTGTGGTTGTTCTGTTATTAGCAAAAGGCGACCCGGAGACATAATAGGTCTTCCAATTATTCAGGTCGATGAACCGAAGTTGATCGATCTGCATCGGGGTAAAAAATAGACGATTGGTGCGCGGATCCAATGCCATGGCGGCAACGCCTGACTGAAAAGGGGCCTCTTGTGTAAGTGCGGCCTTTCCGTTGCTGGCTTGATAGACGGGACGCTGATTGTTCAATCCCTCAAACAATGATTGCGTAACCGATCCGCCTCCGAAATCAATGCGGCGGAGGAAATGCCAGTTCGAACCACCCACCTGCTGATCGGTGATTGCATAAGCAAAACGATCGGATTGAGCTTGAGTTGAAGTAAGCAATAAGGAGAGCGAGAAGAGTACGAAAAGTTGTTTCATGTGATTTCCTTTACAAGGCTAATTTATTGAATTCTGCACCAAATATGGATGATGCGAGTCAGGGGGGGAGAAAGTTGAGGGTAGAGGGTAGAAGGTTGAGAGTAGAGAGTTGAGGGTTGAGAGTTGAGGGTTGAGCTCTCTACTCTCTACCCCCTACGTTCCACCTTCTTCAAGTTCTCGTATTTGAATCCTTTGAAATTCCGCTTTACTGGTTCTTTGCGTAGGGGCTTACAGGGTTTTAGTGTGCTTTCACATGCTTTGGGTAATGCTTGATACAAGCGGGTTCCTTCAGTTTTCCATTCGATCATTTGATCGCTGACTTTTTTGACCACTTTTCCCGGATTGCCAACCACGATGCTGCGCGGAGGGATTTGTTCGCCCTCTTTTATGAATGTGAGTGCTCCTACAATGCTCTCATCGCCCAGCACTACATTATCCATGATCACTGCATTCATTCCTACCAAGCAATTTTTCCCGATCTGTGCACCGTGAATGATGGCGCCGTGGCCGATATGTGCCCCTTCTTGCAATACCACTGTCACACCCGGAAACATATGGATCGTACAATTCTCTTGTACGTTACATCCGTCTTTAATGATGATCTCGCCCCAATCGCCGCGCAAGGCCGCACCCGGACCAATATAACAGTCTTTTCCGATGGTGACGGCGCCCGTCACTACCGCTTGCGGGTGCACAAAAGCAGAAGGATGTACAACCGGCTTGTTGCCGTTGAATGCGTAAAACATCAGATCAGTTTTTTATCGGTCCGATAGCAAAGCCCCTTGAATTGCGCTACCAGTTTGTCTTCCTGGTTGATGATGCGAATGGTGTAGAGTCCGGTAGACCGACCATTGTGTTCTTCTTTTGCCGTTGCAGTAAGCGTATCTCCTACGCGTACTTCTCTCGTGAAATTGATCGAGGTGTCAAGGGCAACGGATAGTTGATTGCGGTTATTGCAAGCAAAGGCAAAGGCACTGTCGGCCAGCGAGAAGGCGATCCCGCCATGGGCAATACCAAAGCCATTCACCATTTCTTCGCGGACCTTCATACGGATACAGCTTTCTCCGGTTTTTACATCCAGCACCTCAATGCCCAGCCATTGAGAAAATCGGTCGTGCTGCATCATGTGGTTAACGACCTGGCGAGGGGTTGTATTCATTTCTGCCATGGTAAATTATTTTCCTTCAAAACGTGGATTGCGCTTTTCTAAAAAGGCATTCACTCCTTCCTGAAAATCGCGGGTAGCAGCCGATTCCTGTTGCAAGTCATCTTCTGTTTGCAATTGCTGCTCGAGTGATTGAGAGAAAGAAAGTTGTACTTGTTTTTTGATGCGGGCCAATGCCTGCGTGGGCATCTGTGAAAGTTGTTCGGCAAGTTCCCGGGCAGCCTTGGAAAAATCTGCATCCGGATATACGGCGTAGATCATTCCGTATTGCTCTGCCTCACGGGCTCCGATCTTATCGCCCAGCATCATCCACGCAGTTGCTTTTTGCTTTCCAACCAACCGAGGCAGAAAATAACTTCCACCTGTATCCGGAACCAATCCGATTTTGGAAAATGCTTGTATGAAAGAAGCTGATGTGGTGGCTACCGTGATGTCGCAACATAGCGCCAGGTTGGCACCGGCACCGGCTGCCACGCCATTCACTGCGGCTACAACGGGTTTTTCAAGCGCAACGATCCTACGAACGATCGGGTTGTAATGTTCCGCAAGAATTTTTTTCATACCCGGACCATTTGGGTCAATGGCTTCTGCCAGATCTTGTCCGGAGCAGAATGCCTTTCCCGATCCCGTGATCATTACGGCTCGGATGGAAGGATCGGCACATTCATCCAGTGCGGCCTGCAAGGCAAGCGCCATTTCGCGGTTGAAGGCATTGTATTTTTCAGGACGATTCAGGGTAAGGATCGCTAACGGGCCATTTATTTCTTTGAGCAGGGTTGACATGATCGCTGATTGGTTATGTTGGGTAGAGTGTTAGTGGCATTTGAAAAAATCAAATGGTTCCTGACAATCGCGGCATTGATAGAGCGCTTTGCAGGCAGTGGATCCAAATTCACTGACGAGTCGAGTGTTCGATGATCCGCACCGGGGACAAGTCACGCCATCCTCCGGAATGCTGAATCGTTTGTCGGGCGGTGCAATGCCATATTCTTTCAACTTTTGTTTGCCGGCTTCACTCATCCAGTCGGTGGTCCAGGCCGGACGAATCGATTGTTCGATGCGAACCTTATTGTATCCGGCAGCTGCCAATTCCATTCTTATTTGGGCAGCGATCATGTCCATCGCCGGACAACCAGTATAGGTGGAGGTGATCGTGACAATGCACTCCCCATCTTTCCACTCCACGTTTCGAACAATGCCTAAATCGAGAATGGTCAGAACAGGTACTTCCGGATCGGTCACCCGCCCCAGTATATCATAGATGGATTCAGTTGTATCAACCATTTTTTGCATTACCATTCACAGCCCGGATAGCTACGTTGCAAGTATTGCATCTCAGCCAATATGAATCCGAGGTGTTCGCTGTGTATTCCTTTTTTGCCACCGCTGCGCATGAATGTATTGGCGGGCATTTCCAGATTTGCCTCACTGAAACAATGTTTGACCTTTTCTACCCACTCTGTTTCAAGGACGGCTACATTGACACAGGAAGTAGATTCAAACGATTCGGGTTTAAACATTTCTCCGGTGAAGGTCCACATCGTTTCGAGGGCATGGATCATTCGGCGGCGACTTTCTTCCGTGCCATCTCCCAACCGGATCACCCACTCACTGCTCCAGCGAACATGGTAGTTCACCTCTTTGAGTGTTTTCTCTGCAATGGCGGCGATTCGTTCATCGGGATGCGAGATCAATTTTTGAAATAACAGTTGTTGATAGGTGCTGAATAGAAATTGCCGCAATGTAGTGAAGGCCCAATCGCCTTTGGGTTGCTCTACCAGTAAAATATTTCGGAACGATCGTTCATCACGCAGGTAAGCCAAGCTGTCCTCTGTGGCTCCGCCACCTTGCCTTTCGGCCGCACATTGATAGAAACTGCGGGCCTGACCGATCAGGTCGAGTGAAATAGTGGAGACGGCGATGTCTGGTTCCAGCACGGGACCATGTCCGCACCACTCGGCATTTCGTTGTCCGAGAATGAGCGCATTGTCTGCCAGGTGAAGAATATAGTCGAGTGTTGCCTGCATGATTACATGTGATTCACCTCGTCGGGCAGGTCGTAAAACGTTGGATGTCGATAGATCTTGTCGGCAGCCGGGTCGTATAGTTCACCGGCTTCTTCGGGACGAGAAGCGTGAATGTCCTGGCTTTTTACCACCCAGATGCTCACCCCTTCTTGTCGGCGTGTATACACGTCGCGCGCATTTTCGATTGCCATTTGCGCATCGGCTGCGTGCAGGCTTCCTACGTGCTTATGGTCGAGACCTTGTTTGCTTCGAATGAACACTTCCCAGAGCGGCCAATCATTTTTTGGTCCCTGCGCACTAGGAGTGCCTCCAGTTTCCTGTCCGGGGATGTCCCCATAAAAAAATCGACGGATGTATATCTGCATGTCGTTTGTTTAGGCGGCGTTGGATTCGGCGCGTTTTTGTTTTTTGGCAGCATGTGCGGCGGCAGCTTCTCTGACCCAGGCGCCTTCTTCCCAAGCATTTTTTCTGGCTTCGAGCCGCTCGCGGTTGCAAGGACCATTTCCTTTTACCACTTGCCAGAATTCATTCCAGTCGATCTCACCGAAATCGTAGTGATTTCGTTCAGCGTTCCATTTCAAATCGGGATCGGGAAGGGTCATGTCCAACAACTTCACTTGCTCTACGCACATATCTACGAATTGCTGGCGCAATTCATCATTCGTTTTGCGTTTGATCTTCCACTTCATGCTCTGATCACTGTTGGTGCTTTCGCCGTCGCGTGGACCAAACATCATCAGGGCCGGCCACCACCAGCGATTGATTGCATCTTGGCACATGGCTCGCTGTGCCTCTGATCCTTTAGATAAAACCAACAACGATTCAAATCCCTGCCGCTGATGAAAACTTTCTTCTTTGCAGATGCGCACCATGGCGCGCGCATAGGGGCCATATGAAGTGCGTGTGAGCATCACCTGATTCATGATGGCAGCACCGTCAACCAACCAACCGATCGCTCCCATATCCGCCCAGGTGAGGGTGGGATAATTGAAGATCGAAGAATATTTCGCACGACCGGTGTGCAGGTCGTTTATGGTTTCCTCTCGGGATATGCCCAGGGTTTCACAAGCGGAATAGAGATAGAGTCCGTGTCCGGCTTCGTCCTGCACTTTGGCAAGCAGAATGGCTTTACGCTTCAGCGAAGGGGCACGGGAGATCCAATTGCCTTCGGGCAGCATACCAACGATCTCGCTGTGTGCGTGTTGGCTGATCTGTCGGATATTGGTTTTTCTGTACGCATCGGGCATCCAATCGAGTGGTTCGATTTTGAGCTCGGCGTCGATCTTGTCCTGAAAATGTTTTTCGAGGTCGTGAACAGACATAGGAAGGGTTTGACCCCACAAATTTAATCAATCCGAACGGCTGTTTGGAAATTTGTGGAGACCTTCCGGCCTATTTGGCGTCGAAGTCTACCACGAGTTTTTCACTAGAGGGGATGGCCTGACAGGTTAGGATATAACCTTGGCGTACTTCCTCCTCCTCTAATCCCCAGTTCACTTCCATTTTTGCTTCCCCTTCCAGCAGTTTGGCCTTACAGGTGCAGCACATGCCGCCTTTACAGGCGTAGGGCAGGTCGGCGCCTTGTTTGAGGGCCGCGTCGAGGATGGTTTGAGAGCCATTTCTGGGGATGTTCATGTTCACGGATCTGCCATCTACCCGCAGGGTAACGATGCTTTGCGGACCATCATCTTCCGATCCGCGGGCGGATTGGTTGGCTGCCTTTTTTTGTTGGGCAGCAGTGGTGAACAATTCAAAATGGATTTTTTGGGAATCGATGCCTAAGGTTGGTAGCGTTTCACGAGCGGTTTGAATCATTTCTTCAGGTCCGCAGAGGAAACAATCATCCACGCTACTGTAGTCGATCAACGTTTGAAGTAGACGCATTTTTGCTTCATCGATGCGGCCCTCGTTTAACGCGCTGTCGGTTTGTTCACGACTTAGAATGTGTATGAGTTGTAAGCGGCCGAGGAATTTATTTTTCCATCCTTCCAATTCTTCGAAGAAAATAATGGATTGACGGTCGCGGTTTCCGTACACGAGCGTGAATCGGCTCTGGGGTTCATTGTGCAAAACTGATTTCAGAATCGAGATCACCGGTGTGATGCCACTGCCGGCAGCGATGGCCAGGTAGTGTTTGCAGTTTGAAGCTTGAAGTTTGGGGTGGAAGTTGCCCATCGGGGGCATTACATCCAAGCGATCACCTTTCTTGAGTTGTTCATGTGCGTAAGATGAAAACTTTCCGTCCTTGATCTTTTTAATAGCGACGGTCCATTTGTTTTCATGCGGGGCGCTGCAAAGGGAGTAAGAACGTCGGATCTCTTCTCCTTCCAGCCCGACGCGAAAGGTCAGGTATTGTCCGGGTAGATATGCAAATGCTTCTCGCAGGGTTTCCGGAACATCGAGTTGAACGGAAATGCAATCGGAGGTTTCCGATTGTATCGAATGAATCGGCAGGGAATGAAATTGAGTAGACATCAGGCGGATTTACGTAGCCCTTCGATCAGGATACGGATCATGTGATTGGTTAGTTCTTCGGCACTGATCTTGGCTTGGCTGCGGTGCCAAGATTCAATACCGTTGACAGCATGCAGCATAACGAGCACGGCGGTAGGCGCATCGATGCGACGGATCTCTCCTTTGGATATGCCCTCTTCAATGATGGCAGCGAAGCGTTTGCGGTAAGTGCGACGTTGATTCTTAAAATTCGTGCGATACGGTTCGTCGAGGTGACGCCACTCGCGGTCGGTGACGATCACTTTCTCGTAATTATCGATCATCTGTTCAATATGAAAGCGAAGGATCGACTCGATCTTATTGATACTGGTTTGTCGGTTGCTCTCTACTTCTTGTAGTTTTTCATTGAATAGGTTAGCCACTTCAAAGCAAATGGCTTCCAAGATCTCGTTCTTGGAGCGAATGTGGTTGTAAAGACTGGCTGCTTCAATGCCAACGGTTTCGGCGAGGTCACGCATGGAGGATGCCGCGAATCCGCGCTCCCGGAACATAGTGGCTGCTCGCTGGAGGATCAGGCCTTTTTTGGATGCTTTTTTCCGTTCGGTCTTTTTCATCTTTCAAAGATAGGAAACCTCGAGAGGAAGGACGTTTCAGACGAGTAAGAACGATTTTTTGTGTAGGTTTGCCCCGCTTAATCAACACCAAAACATTCCTATGTCACTCATCTCCGTAGGCACCATGGCCTTTGACGCGATCGAAACCCCTTTTGGAAAAACCGACCGCATCATTGGTGGTTCCGCCACCTATGTTGCCTATGCAGCCAGTCATTTTGTTCAGCCCGTGAAGCAGATTTCCATTGTGGGGAATGATTTTCCGGCCGCTGAGATGGATGAATTGCGCAGCCGCGGAGTGCATTTAGACGGCGTGGATGTCCGCAGCGACAAGAAATCATTTTTTTGGAGCGGTAAATACCACAACGATATGAACAGCCGCGACACCTTGGTGACCGACCTGAACGTGCTAGCTGATTTCGATCCGCATATTCCAGATGGCTACCAAGGAGCTGAGTTTCTCATGCTGGGCAACATCATGCCGAAGCTGCAGTTGAATGTGATCCAAGAATTGAAGCAGCGCCCCAAACTCATTGTGCTCGACACAATGAACTTTTGGATGAATACGGCAATGAACGACCTGAAGATCGTTTTGCGTTATGTTGATTTGTTATTGGTGAACGACGAGGAGGCACGTCAGCTTACCGGTGAATACTCGCTTGTAAAAGCAGCTAAATCCATCTTGCAGATGGGCCCTAAATATCTGATCATTAAGAAAGGCGAACACGGTGCTTTGCTTTTCCATGGCGATCAGGTCTTTTATTCCGCCGCGCTGCCCTTGGAGGAAGTGTATGATCCAACCGGCGCAGGCGACACATTTGCCGGCGGATTCATTGGCTATCTCGCGAAAACCAGCGACATCTCTTTTGAGAATATGAAGCGCGCCATCATTGTAGGATCGGCCATGGCCAGTTTCTGTGTAGAGAAATTTGGTCCCACACGTCTCAAGGAAATCAACCGCTCCGATATTGACAACCGAATCCGTCAATTCAAAGAGCTGGTGAATTTTGACATCGAGTTGGCCTGATATCTTGCTGATCTTAATTCCTAGACCACAGATGCATGATTTTTTTATGCACGGTTCTCTTGCCGTTGGGACGAACAACCTCGGCCAGTAAAATATACCGCCCCGGTGGTAATGCCTTTCCCTGATCGTTCAGTCCATCCCAATTGAATACCGACTCCGTTCCTGCCAGGGCCAGGTTTGCTAATTCTCTTACCATCACGCCGGAGGAATGCGCTACTCGAAGCCGCAATCGACAGGCCGGCTCATCGCTTTGAAATTTGATCTGAAGGATGTCATCTCTTCCGTCTCCATCGGGAGACAGTACGGCTGACGACAACTCAATCGATTCCTTGGAACTAAATACTCGGTATTGCGAATTGCGTTGGGTGGGCGTTCCGTACCGAACCGAACTGGCAGCCGATTGCCAATTGTTTTTTTCCTGTGTTGGCAAAGCAGGATCGATCCGTTCCAGTGAAACTCCTTTCGTTGTTTGCAGCAAGGGAAAATGCCAGCCCGATGCATAATTCAATTCATCCAACACTTCTCCCTGATTGTTCAACACCACAATATTCCCATCCGTATTCGGCAACGAGGGAAGCGTCGCGGATTCAATCACCCAATTGGGTTGCTGAACAAAATAATGACGCAACAACGCCTCTTTATCTGCCGTTATCACCAGATGGTCCTCCGGAAAAAAATACCAGGGCTCGTTCACTACCCTTCGAATGGTGCCCAGATTTCCATTTGCTGCACGAGCGGATAGTAAGATGCCCGATAGGTCTATGATCTTTTTACCCTTATTGATCAACTCAATGTAATCCGATCCGCCCACAGGCGGGTCGAACAATAGTTCATTGATACGGATGTCGTTTAGATCGGGCGACGAGGGAATGCCGATACGGATCGACTGTGATTCTTCACTGCTGTTGCCGCTGAGGTCGGTGGCTTCCACATTGGTTAGCGTGTAGATTTTTTCTTTCAAGAGTGGCCAGTCTGTACGCAACTCCACCCGGTCGTAAAGTGGTGGTAAGCATTTTGCCTCCACGATCTCCCTGCCTTCAGAGAGATGAAACAAACCATCCCAACTCATTGCTACACTGTCCATTGCCTCATCAAAACATATTAATAGCCGAGATGAATCCAAGCTGTATCCGGTATGGATCATTGGCGGATCACGGTCTTCCAATTCTGCGTTTTGTGAATTGATCTTCCCGGGTGTGCCGCCGGAAGGGTGTGTAGATGAGCGCCAGTTTTTTTGAAACAAACCCGGATGTCTGGGGTCGATCATTTCGAGCGACCAACCCCCTTCTTTTTTCAGTTCAGTTTGATGCCAGCTCGCTGCATATGAAATGGCATGTATCACTTGTCCCACTGCATCGCGCAGCACGAGCAACTCACCATCATTATCTAATGAGGGGAAATTAGCAATACCAATACATCTTCCATAGTTATTGAATAAACCACCGTTGGTGTTCGCACATACAATGAGCATGCTATCGGGGGGTAACAGATGCGTTGGGAAAGATCCCGATGTTCCGCCTCCATCACTCAATCGCCACCCTTGCAGTTGTATGGGCTGCGTCGATCGATTACGCAGTTCGATCCACTCAGCGCCGGGCAGCGCGACGGCGGGACTCGGATCTGCAAAGATCTCATGAATCACTACGTCGTATCGCTGTGCAATACCGATCGATTTAATGAGGAGAAGACAAAAACATAGTAGCAGGCGCATGCTGTAAAAATGCGTTCATGCGGTGTGCTGAAACAAGAAAATGCGAGCAGAATAATCGGATTTTCGAGGAGAAAAAAACATCCGCTTATTGTATCGGTATGCACTCCGATACAATAACAAGTCAAGAAGTCTGATATCGATCGTATGAAATATTTAGACGGA